>NZ_JADBQK010000014.1:0-35094 GCF_014895885.1 Enterobacter cloacae complex sp. P17RS | reverse complement strand
TCCAGCTGGTTTTCTCATATCTCGCCCAGATATAGGTTGAAGCATCCGCACCGGTTCCGTTCGCCTTGAAGGTATATTCCGCCCTCAAGGTCTGCCCTACCTTCGGCGTGCCGGAAATATTCAGGCCCGACACCGACGGCGCGCCATATACTTCGACCGCTGAACTTTCCTGCGCCACTCCGGCCAGAGCCGGGTGACTGCTGCCCTTCGGCGTCACCACCACCCGCACGCTGTAGCCCGCATAGCTGTCCGGCAACGTGAACGTGCGTGCCGTATTGCCAGCGGCGGCCGCATTCTTCCAGGTCTCACCGTCCTTCCACTGCCACTGGAAGGTGGACGCATCCGCACCGCTCCCGTTTGCCGTGAAGGTGTATTCCGCATTCAGGGTCTGCCCCACCCTCGGCGTGCCGGAGATGTGCAGATTGGTTACCGACGGCGCCCCATAAGCGTCTACCGACGGGCTGCTCTGTACCGCTCCGGCCAGTGCTGGCTGGCTGCTGCCCGTCGGCGTCACCACCGCCTTAATGCTGTAACCCGCATCTCCGGCCTGGAGAGTATATTCCCGGCCGGTGGCTCCTTCGATCGGCATCCAGCTGGTTCTCTCATACCTCGCCCAGATATAGGTTGAGGCATCGGCACCGCTTCCGTTCGCCGTGAAGGTATATTCCGCCCTCAATGTCTGCCCCACCTCCGGCGTGCCGGAAATGTGCAGATCTGCCACCGATGGCGCACCGTAAACATCTAATGCCGGGCTGTGCTGCACCGCCCCGACCAGCGACGGCTGACTGCTGCCCTCCGGTATTATCGTTACTTTAATGCTGTAACCCGCGTCTCCCGCCTGGAGGGTGTATTCCCGGCCGTTGGCCCCCTCGATCGGCATCCAGCTGGTTTTCTCATACCTCGCCCAGATATAGGTTGAAGCATCCGCACCGGTTCCGTTCGCCTTGAAGGTGTATTCCGCCCTCAGGGTCTGTCCTACCTCCGGCGTGCCGGATGTACGCACGTCCTCCACCGCTGGCGTGCCGTAAGCCGTCACCGCCTGGCTCTCCTGTAACGTTCCGGTCAGCGACGGGTGACTGCTGCCCTTCGGCGTCACCACCACCCGCACGCTGTAGCCCGCATAGCTGTCCGGCAGCGTGAACGTTCGTGCCGTATTGCTAGCGGCTGCCGCATTCTTCCATGTCTCTCCGTCCTTCCACTGCCACTGGTAGGTGGACGCATCCGCACCGCTCCCGTTTGCCGAGAAGGTGTATTCCGCACTCAGGGTCTGCCCCACCTTCGGCGTGCCGGAGATATGCAGGTCTGTCACCAACGGCGCGCCGTAAATCTCCACGCCGGATTCGCCTTTTTTGCCGTTGACCGTGGCGCTCACCGTGATGGTTCCACCGGTATTTTTCGTGGTGACGGTCATTGTCCCCACGCCTCCGGTTCCGGTGATGGTGCTGGTCTCCCCCCGAGCCACCAGTTCCGGTTTGTCGATATCCCAGACAATCGCCTCGCCCACTACCGCACGGCCAAAGCGGTCCTTCACCGTGGCGGTGTAGGTAATGGTGTTCAGCCCGTTAGCTTCCACGCTGGCCGCACTGGCAGTGACCGTCACGGCTGACGCTTTCCCGGTGACCGGCTCCGTTTTTGACGACGCCTTATAGCCCTCATTTTTGGCCGCGTTGGTAGCGGTTACCGCGACAAACAGCGTTGCCCCTGTGTCCTGCTCTGTCAGGTGATATCTTTCCGACGTGGCGCCGTCGATCGCGCCACCGTCACGGTGCCACTGGTAGCTCAGCTTCACCTCACCGCCGCCGTTCTGTTCCACGTCCACCTTCTCAACGCTTACCGTGTCACCCACCTTCAGCCCGGCGGTTTGGTTCAGCGTGATGCTTTTGATCGTCGGAATCCCCTGCAGCGCCACGCCGGACTCGCCCTTCTTGCCGTTGACCGTGGCGCTCACCGTGATGTTTCCGCCGGTATTTTTCGCGGTGACGATCATCGTTCCCGTGCCTTCTGTACCGGTGACGGCGCTGGCCTCTCCCCGGCTCACCAGCTCCGGCTTGTCGATGTCCCAGACAATCGCCTCGCCCACCACCGCACGGCCGAAGCGATCCTTCGCCGTGGCGGTATAGGTAATGGTGTTGAGCCCGTTCGCATCCACGCTGTCCGCGCTGGCGGTTACCGTAACATCTGACGCCTTCCCGACCACCGGCTCCGTTTTCAACGACGCCTTATCGCCTTCATTTTTGGCCTCGTTGGTCGCGGTCACCACCACAAAGAGAGTCGCACCCGTATCCTGCTCCGTCAGGTGATAACTGTCTGACGTGGCGGCATCGATCGCGCCACCGTCACGGTGCCACTGGTAGCTCAGCGTCACCTCACCGCCGCCGTTCTGCTCCACGTCCACCTTTTCCACGCTTACCGTATCGCCCACCTTCAGCCCGGCGGTTTGGTTCAGCGTGATGCTGCGGATAATCGGGTAACCGTTGAGCGTCAGCTGCGTCGCTTGTTTTTTGCCGCCAATATCGACCTCTATTTGCGCATTGCCCCCCGCGGATGCGGTCGTAAACGTGGCCGTCGCTTTGCCTTCTGCATCGGTTTTTTCGATCGCGTTGCTTAGCGCGCCAAACTGCTGCGTGATTAGCGTCCACGTTACGGGAGCGTCCGGTACGCTATTGTTGTGCTCATCCAGCGCGATGGCGGTCAGCGTCGAAGTGCTGCTCCCATTGGCATTCAGCGTATCTGGGGTACCTTTAAGCTCAACATGATTCACCTTCCCGACAGTCACATTGACTATCTTCTGCTCATCACCGGCGGAGACTTTCACCTGCGATGGCGCTTTTTCAGGTACTACGACGGTTGCACTGACAATACCGTGCTCATCGCTGTCTCCGGTAGGCACTTCCCGGAACTGACTCCCTTCTATCCGCCAGGTGATGGCCTGCTTACGGCTGATAACCGCGTTATCAAACCGGTCATACAGCTGCGCGCTGACGGCTTTATCCTCACTGCCTGCGACCACGTTTTCCGGGACGTCCAGCACCACTTTTGCCACCGGCCCTGGCTCAAGGCTTACGGGCGCTGACGGGCTACTCACGGTATCTACCGTGGCGTTCACCACCCACTTCTCTGCTGCTTTTTGCGGCGCGATAAGCGCGATGGATGCTCTTCCCTCGCTATCCGTTTTGCCGCTCAGGGTTTCACCGTTACTGCTCCACGTGACGTTCTTCTCAACCGTCAGTGGCTTACCATCCTGATCGGTAACTTCAATAGTGAACGTTTTTTCCGTGGCAACTTCTGCGCGCTCGGGAGAGACCACGAAGCGGATGGCAAGCGGGTGGGCAAAATCGACCACCAGCGCCATCTTCTCCTGCTGAACATTGTTATCACTGGCGGTGCTCTGGGTCTGGATCCCGCCTGGCGGGATCAGTGAGGCCGTAATTTCATCTTCACCATCCGCCATGATGTTTTCAATTTTTACCAGCGCCTGACCGTGCTCATCGGTGCGTACGCTGTTTTGCGACAACGAGCCAAGCGAGTTCCTGCTCTGCCAGTACACCATCTGATCGGTCAGAGGGGAGCCCTGACCGTCTTTCACCTCGGCTAACACCAGCAACGCACCGTGACTCTCTTCGAAGAACTTCACGCTGCCGTCACGGCGGATCTCACCGGGTGAAAGCAGATGATCGATACGCAGGGTGGTTATCGTTGCGCTCCCGGTAATTTTCGCCGTTCCGCTCTCCCCTGGTATCCCTTTTTTGTTGAACGGTGTGACTTCAAAGACCACGCTTCGGGCCATATCGCGCGTTTGTACTTCATACGTGGCACTCCCTTCCTTGAGCAGTTCGCCTGAATCTGCGTCATACCAACGCAGCCGGGTTTTCTCGGGGTCTTCATCCTCCCCTTCATTGCTTTTATAGAGATAACTCCCCTCCAGGATCTGGCCCGGGGACATGTCCCCCTTAATGGCAACGCTCTCTACGGAAGGGGCAAAATCGCCCGGCGTCACGGTCAGGTGATAGCTGGCGGAACTTAATACGTGCTCCGGATCGACAGGTGACGTTTCCGTCGCTGTGATGGTGACATCGCCCCGATGCGTTGGGTTCACCAGACCGCTGCCCGGCTCCACGGTCGCGATCGCCGTGCTGGAGGAGGTGTAGCGAATGACGCCCCCCTGCCCACCTTTCACCGCGTGCAGCAAAGGCACGCCAGCCTGCGTGTTTTTTTCCGTCGGGCTGAAATAGAGACGTCTGTCTTTTTCTTCCTGCTTATAGGCGAGAACAATGTTGTTATTACGAGTAACGAACTCCGTGCGGGACTGCATGAGCGATGGCAAAGCCGCCGCATTTTCACTTGCCAGCATTTCGGAAAGTTTTCGGCCAAACTCCCAGTGGAAATTCAGCCCCACAGAGAAGTTATCCCGCTGCCCGCTAATCATGCTCTGCTCCGCGCTAACCCCTACCAGCGGCACAGGTTGCCACTTAAGCCCGAGGTTAAGCCCGTGAGGATTGCGGCTGGCTTCGCTGCGGCTGCCGTTAACGTCCACTTTGTCGCCATACCACTGGAACCAGCCCAATTTAAGCGCGACGTGCTGTGAAAGAGCCGTCTCCAGATTGAGATCCCAGCCGCGGGCGGCACGTTCATACAGTTCATAGCGGTCGGGATCGTCATTAAACATGCTGTCGTCAGAATGACGCCAGCCGCTCAGGGGCAGGTAGTAGTTCGCGGACGCACGAATCCCATCGCTCCACAGCTCAGCGCCTGCCCCCATTCGGTTATGGTGCCGCGTGACATCCTGATCGAAAAAGAGGTTTCCACCCGCCATCAGATGCGGGTTAAAGGTATGTCGCCAGCCCAGGCCAATGTTAAGGATATCGCGCTCGTTCCAGCGGTGTGCGCTCATCTGAGTGAACAGAATGTCGTGTTGCCAGATTTTAACCGGCAACAGATAGTCCAGCCCGAAATCGCGGCTATCGCTCCCGCCTATACCGACGTCTGCCGTAACGCGGGCTTTCCCGCCGATATTGTTTAACCACGCTTCCACTTCCTGGGTTAACGCGGCATTCACCTCGCTATTTGCCGCACCGCGCAGGGCATCACCCGCGCCGTTTTGTTGGGCGCTTCCCCACATGCCGGCCATTTTATCCCGCAGGGGCTGATTGCTTTCGCTTTCAATGGTTGCGTGAGTTTCAGTTTGCGCCCGCACGACGGGGGGAACCGTGAGCAAAAAGATGGAAAATAAATAATGTAAAAGGATTATCCACACGGATAATTTTTGACGTAAAGAACAGTACGAAACACTGGGCATTGTGACGCATCCCTAATTAATTAAACTCCCTGGTTAGCGATATTAAGATCCAGATAATTCCTAAACTCCATACAGTAACCAGGAGATGATCATGAGATTTTCCGTCCCTCATTAAATTCAATGCTTAGGCGTTGATGTTTAACAACTCTTTCAGCCTGCTTCATAAATTTCTCAGCCCAACTTCAGCCGTATATTTTCCGGAGCAGGTAATTCTTAACTTGGAACAGACACCTCGCAATTTTATTGCTGACCGTCTTCTTATGCAGGTTTTCCCCTAATGGCAGGATGATCCCAGCAATACTCTGGATGTCATTTAATAAGGAAGATCGTTGACATGAATAAAACTGGACTGGCCCTGCTTATTTGTGCACTATTGAGTGCCCCCGCTTTTGCGCAAAATTCCGTCACGCTCGAGCAAGCCTGGGAAGGCACTTCGTATCTCTCCGTTATCGTGAAATTAAAACCCGGTACAACGCTTAATAAGTCTTCACCCTTTTCATTACGCGACAGTAACCTCGCCGTGAGTCCGTTATTTACGGCAAATCATTTGCGCAGCAGTGAATTAAGCGAGATGGATGCGCTTAATGAACGCTACGGCTTTAACCGTTATTTACGTATAGCCCTGCCAGCCGATAAGCAACACGACGCGGCATATATCAATGACGTAATTAATGAACTGGCGGCGCGACAAGATATTGAGCTGGCTTACCCGGAATCTATGCCGGTGTCGCTGGAAAAGGGGGTCACGGCTCCCGACCTGCCGCCCTATTCCGGGCTGAGCTATGCCCTGAACAGTACCAGCCAGGCCACCGTCCCGGATTTTCGTGGATTGCAGGATTACACCAAATCGCCAGATGAAAAACGGCCCGGCTACTATATGGGTGGCGTTAATCGCGACAGCGTAAGTCAATATTCAGGGCACGATGGTAGCGGCATTTCGCTGGTCTCAATGGAAAACAACGCATGGAATACCAGCCATGTGAATTTGCCGCCGATCGATTTCCATGAAGGTGATAAGCGCTATACGCCAGGCGAAGATCACGACACCAGCTCCGTCGGGATTATGGCGGCGAAAGATATCAATGCGGGCATCAAAGGCCTGACGTGGAACGCCCGTATGGGATACGTCAAATGGCAGGCCAATAATCTCTACAATATGATCCCCAGACTCCAGGCAGGAGATGTGGTGCAAATAGGTATGCAGACCGGTGGAGGAGATGTGACAGGTTGTACCTCCTCTTGCTACGTCCCCCAGGAAAACGCTCCAGCCTATTATGACGTGATAAAAGCGCTGACGGATAAGGGCGTGCACGTGATTCAGGCGGCAGGCAATGGCAATATCAACCTCGATCACGCCGGATTTAATGGAAAGTTTGACGTTAAAAAGCGGGATTCCGGCGCGATCATTGCGGGCGCGTTTTGTGCAAACAATGGCAAAAAAGCCTCTTTCAGCACCTATGGCTCACGTGTGACCAGCGCCAGCTGGGGTTGCTGGGATGTGGTTACTACGGGTTACGGCGGTTTGCATAGCATAAAAAATGCGGAATACACCTCAAGTTTCTCCGGCACGTCCTCCGCGAACCCGATTATCGCAGGCGTGGTCGCCAGCCTGTCGGCCATTGCAAAAGCGCACAATATCACCGTCACGCCTCAACAGATGCGCTCCATTCTCCAGGAAACCGGTACACCTTTAGCAGCGGGGGATTCAGCGAAAGTAGGTACTCACCCCAATATGGCAAAAGCGGTAGCCAGGATTCTGGAACTCAAAGAGGAAGAACAGGAGGAGGTAAAGGCAGTGCCGGGAGAAAGCTTTACCGTTACCGGCACGACCGATTCTTCCCGTGCGTATCAATTAGACGGGAGCGCCAGCAAGAATGCCGTCTCCTGGAAATGGACTATCGACAAAAACAGTACTGGCACATTCTGGCTACAGGAGAAACATGCCGGAGGCTGGGTACGTGAAGTTTCAGGGCCTACCGCCCGGGCACTCATTCCCGCCAATACAGACGGAGAAGCAACCTACTGGTTAACCGTCACGGGCAAAGACGGAAGCGTGAGCGCTGAGAAGATCACCGTAACGGTGAAAAAACCACAGTTACCTGATATTCCTGATGACAGCGCAGAAGCGTATAACCCGCGGATCGCATACCCGGTGAAATGTACCCGCGTATCGCATAACGGCAAAATCTGGCTGAATCAGTGGTATGTCAACGCAGGACAAGAAGAGCCAGGAAGCGGCGGTGTGTGGGGGGCATGGCGAGCGTCGGATGCAGCTAATAATAGCTGCCCTTAAAAACCCTTTTGGTTAACATAATAGTAAAGCCTGGATATAAGCCAGGCTTTATTTTATTAATTCAACACTCAGGACAACCGTAAAAACGTCATTTCGTAAACTCCGTACTCGCTCAGATTTTATTAATATGCGTCAAGGACTGAAATTGGCAGTACTATTTCATACTCTGTCGCGCTCCGCCCTCTTTACAGCACGAACGGTCGCTCTTCTCTGCCGAAACTCCCCGACTCTTAATTGCTCAGAGAAGTCTCTTATTCAAGCCGGTTGTCTCCTCCCGTTACTATTTGTCCCTGTTATCACACGGTAATAACGCCTTTTTACCTGCGCCGCAGGTGGGATTAACTTTCGTTATTGTTCAGTAATAAATAAGGGAACTTATGAAATTAACAGGATCTGCTTTTGTCCTTGCCGCTTTACTGGCAGGGGCGGGCGTCAGCGTTTCAGCTAACGCCGCCACGACCTCGCCATCGGCAAACTGCGAACAGGGTCACCAGAACTGCATGAAAGAACTAGGCACGCTGGAACGCGCCGTCAACGGTGAGAAAGTGAAGGTCGTTGAAGGGCAAACGATTCGTGCGCGCTTCTTTAACGACGGAACCGAACTGCCAAATCTGGAAACGCGCGTCACCATTCTTGCTGGCGAAGAGGCCCACTGGTCCTACGCCCTCGCCCAGGCTATCAACCAGCAGCACCCCGAACTGCGTGCCGGTTTCAGGCACAGCAACGGCGAGATTACACCCGATGAGTCAGAGCCAAATAAGGTGTATGCCAAACAGAACAACCCTCTCAGTCACGTAGAAGTGTCCTTCAATTAATTCAGGGAAGATTATTTTGAAACTACTCAAGATGAATAATATTACGTCGGCGTTAGCCGTGGCATTGATTGGTATGTATTCCACGGGCGCACTGGCGCATGGCTATGTTTTTGAACCAAAATCCCGTTCGGTGATTCATTTCCCGCCGATGAACGATAAAGGTGAGCATAGTAACGTCTGGCCTGCTGACGCCGTGGAAGCGCCGAAGCTCCCGGCTGGCAACGATATGAGCCCAACCCCGATCGCCAACGAACAGCTATTCCAGTTCCCGCCGGATGGAAAACTGGCAAGCGGTGGTTCAACGGCAACTCCCGCCTTCAGCAAGCTTGATGACGAAAAGCAGAATACCTACAACAACCCTATGTCTGCGGGTCCGCACCAGTTTAAATGGCATTTACCGGCTAAGCACCGCACCACCTATTTTACCTACTACATCACTAAGCCGGACTGGCAGTCTGTTCCGGGTGCGGATTCGCGCCTGACCAGAGCGATGTTTGAAGATAAGCCATTCTGCCATAAGGTTTATACCTATGCGCCAGGCAACCCGTCGGCCGATATTTCGCTCCCGACAGGCTTCGAAACCCACACCTGCGACGTACCGGAGCGTGAAGGTAAGCAGAAAATTTATGCCGTCTGGCGCGTGCGCGATACCGATAACGCATTTTATCAGATGATTGACGTCGATTTTGGCGGTGAAGTCATTACCAAACCGGTGGCCAACGTCACACCATCCAGTCATAACCTGTCAACCAGCACGCTGTCGCTGGACGGTAGCGCCTCAACGGGGAAAGAGCTGAAGTACAGCTGGGCCGTCACCAGCAATGCCGATAAGGTCATTCTGGAAAACAGCACCAGTGCTAAAGCCAGCATTCGCCTGAAGGCTAAACCTGAGAGCGATTTTACCGTCAACGTGAAGCTGACCGTCACCAATGATAAAAACGTGAGTGATTCAAAAACCGTCACTCTGAATGCCAAAGCTGAAGCGGATAGCACGGCACCGGAGGCGAAGGCAGGCAGTGACTTCACCGTTCACAGCAACAGTGAATCACGTGGTTATGACCTTAACGGTTCCGCAAGCGTCAATGCTGAAAAATACCAATGGACTATCGTTTCAGGGCAGGACATTGGTGCGTTGCAGGTTGCTAACGGTGGCGAATGGGTTTCAACCGTCCACGCGGCAAAAGCCCGCGCGCTGATTAAGCCCGGCAAAATCGGTAAAGTGACCTATCGCCTGACGGTGACGGCCAAAAATGGCAAAACCAGCACCGACGATATCACCGTGACCGTGAAGGAAGCGCAGCAGGCTTCTGATGTGCAGATCAATACGGGCAACAACCAGGACACCATCGTTGGCAGTGACGTTATTGCTGCCGCCGTCGTGTCCAAAAACAATGACTCGTTAAAAGGGGCAAAAATTGAATGGTCCGCACTGAATCACGCCGATAAGATTCAGATCTCGTCACCAAATAACTTCAGCACCAACCTCAAGGGTAAACATCCGTATACCGACAATGTGGACGTGACGCTGCAGGTGAAAGTGACGGCGCCTGACACCGGTAAAGTCTCCACGGCAACGAAGGTGATCAAGCTGCGCCCGGCGCAAACCGATGTAAAAGCCTGGGATCACAGCAAGACTTACAAGACACCTTGTGAAAAAGTGAGCTATGAGGGCAACATCTGGCTGAACAGCTGGGAAACCCGAGGCGTTAAGCCGGGTTCCGATGGCGAGTGGGGCGTCTGGAAGAAAGAAGGTGCTGCCAACATGCCTAAAGAGTGCAAATAATACTGTAAGTTAACTCTGGCCGGGTCTTCACTGACCCGCGCCTCACATTATCATTCCCTGCCTACACTTTCGTTATCATTTTTGCGCCGGAAATCGCCCCTTCGTTCCGGCGCTTTTTTATCGGTATAAGATCACCCACCCTATCGCGGCAATAATCGGATACGGGCCGAAAGGAAACGGTTGACCGGGCTTGATCCGCAACAGGATCAGCGCCGTGATCAGCGCCAGCAGGGTCGAGGCAACAAAAACATCCAGCAGCGCCAGCGGGCCAAGCCACGCCCCGATCGCCGCCAGCAGTTTCATATCCCCCATCCCCATCCCTTCATGGCCGCGCAATAAACGAAACAGCAAAGAGAGCGTCCAGGGCACGCCAAATCCCAGAAGAGCGGCGATTAATGCCTGCGTTGGCTCCACCCGGCTATAGCCGCTGACGGCAAACGCCAGCGACATCACCAGCAGCGGGAGCGTCAGACGGTCGGGCAGGAGCATGGTGCGTAGGTCAATAAACAGCAGCGGCAGCAAAAACGTCACCGCCAGCAGGTCGAACAGGCTCTGCGGCGTGACGCCCTGCTGCCAGATAATCACCCCGTACAGCAGTGCCATAAGCCCTTCAACCAGCGGATAGCGCCACGATATCGCCTGACCACAGCTGGCGCAGCGCCCGCGCAGCAGCAGCCAGCCCATCAGAGGAACATTGTGGCGAAATTTAATGGGGTGTTTACAGCGTGGGCAATGGGAAGCAGGCCACGATAAAGAGAGTGCTTCACCGTGGAGAATCAAGGGGAGCCGATAAATGATGACATTGCAAAAACTGCCGATAATGGCGCCCAGAAAAACGCTAAAAACGAGTATTACACTCTCAACCATGGTTCCACACTCTGAGGGACATGCAATCTCCGATAATAGCAGAGACTACTCGTTATATTTAGGCAGCCTGTTTGCACGTAAAGTACAAAAATCTCCGCGCAAGTTCGCCCATTCAATATTCAGATGCGCTTTTGCATATTGTGCCGCTTCTTTCCACAATAATGCCGCGATATGCCACTCCTTTCCCTGTTCATGTTCTGCCGCTCGTGAAGAAAGTGAAAACCACAGGGTAGCAGGATCGCGTTTGTCGCTTTGCCAGTCCATCGTTAAGCCCTTTAGAAAAAATCCCAGCGTATCAATAGCGACGATAAAATAATTGAGCTTAAAATGATAAATACCTGAATAACGCTGAATGCCTCAGTGGGAGAACAACGCTGATTACCAATATTATCCGCTGGCTGGCCTTTTCGGGTCTCTATATCCTGCTGGCATTGCTGAGCTTTCATACGCGGGATAGCTGGAGCCTCTCCACCACGCTCTGGCTCCCGGCGCCGCTGCTTTTCGCCGCGTTATGGCTGACGGCCCCGCGAGAGTGGCCGCTGTGGCTGGCTACCGCGGGCTTGCTGCATGTGTTTGCTGGCGTCTGGATAGGCCGCCCGCTCGCGCTGGCGTGCCTGTTCGCCCTCTTCGACGTCGCGATATTTCCGCTGTGCGTCGCCGTCTTTCGTCTGAACGCGCAACTGCCTGCGCTGCGTTTTGCGCGCAGGCCGATTATTGGTGAACTGATCTACCCCCTGCAGTTAATCTTCAGCATTTTTTGCGGCAGCCTGCTGCTTAATCTGGCGCTGTTACTCTCAGGGTATCCGATTGCGCCTCTGCATTTTTTTTCCTGGGTGCTGGCGGCATTAACCGGCATTCTCGCCATCCTGCCGCTGCTGCGTGAGAGCAAAATGCCGTCGCACCCGCGGTTTAACGGGCGGGAAGCTCTGCTCCTTGCCGCGAATACCCTGGTGCTGATAACGGGGTACTTTTTCCTGCCACCGCTCTGGCAGGGGCTAAACCTGCTGCTGGTGCAAACGACGGTGGTTTTACTGAGCGTGTTTGCGCTCTCCGGACGCGGCGTTGGCGCTCTGCTGCTTATTCAATACCTGATTGTGGTGCTGGCGACCCAGCAGCGGGAAGGGATTTTTTACACGCTAACGCCCGATCTCATCCCCGCAATCTGGCAGGCGCAGTGGTACCTGGTATTTTCGGCGATTTTTGCCAACTGTTTATATCAGTACCGCCGCTGGATCCAACAGCAACAGGCGCTCGCGGCCAGCACCAGTGCCATCATTATTCGCCTGTCGCAGACGGGTTCTTGCGTCGTGTTTCGCCTCTCGATGCCAGAGGAGGAGATCCACTGGCAAGGCAGTACGGAAGCGCTGTTCCCTGATGAGGAAAAGACGCTGAGCACCCTGACGCTACTGGACGCACACTGCGATACGCCGTTCCTGCCCGGTTTTCGCGCCTGGTACTCACAGCAACGTGAAAGCAGCTTTGCCCGGGAAGTTGTTCTGCAAACGCTGCACGGAAGGCAGATGCGCGGGATGGTGATGTTTCACAGGATTGGCAATACCGCGCATCTGATGGGGGGAGTGAGCCTCTTTCTCACAGCATCCGCTGCAGAATCTCCCGCTGCCCGCTAAAGGTGTATTTCAACACCGCCGCGACATGCCCAAGCAGAATCACACCCAGCAGAATGCAGCTATAACGATGCACCTGGAAGAAAAACGCATTCACTTCGGCGATGGCAATCGGGCGGGAAACCGGCACCAGACCAAACAGGTTGTAGTCTTTTTGCAGCATCAAAAAACCGCTAACCAGCACCACCATAATGGTGAGATAAAACAGCTCATGAATAAACACCACCAGCTGTTTTTTACGCCCGGCTACCGTTGCCGGATAGGGCACCGAAGGGCGGAAGAAACGCCAGACGAAGCGCACCATCATGATAGGCGTGGCGATGGTACCCAGCGACATATTCAGCACGGAGAAAAAGGTAAACCAGCGGGTTCCTTCCAGCGCGTGCAGAATATAGCCCATGCACATCGCGTAGATAATGACGGCTGCGACCACCCAGTGCAGAAGGCGAGAAAACCGATCGTAACGTTTGGCAATAACCAGAGAAGTTTGCATAGTCGTTGTCCTGTAAAACAAAAAGCACGGCTCCCTGCGAAGCCATGCTGTTTAAAAAAGAGGTTATTCAGCTACCCACAAGTTGCGGGCCCGATCCGGCGACCAATGGCTGGCACCTGTATGGCCAATCTGACAGCGGTAAACGTTGCCCTCATAGAGCACTTTATCCCCTACGGCATAGAGTTTGCCCGGCGTGAATGGGGTAACGTCGCCGCCCTGGCCGCCCTCTTCGCCTCCGCCATCGTCATTATCGGGCACGGTAACGTTGACCGGCTGGCTCGGCGTAGCGAAGTTGTTGGCTGCATCATAGGCGATGACCGTATAGCGATAGCTCATGCCAGGCTGGGTTTGGGTGTCGGTAAAGTTGAGTTCATGGGTATCACCGATCTTTTCCAGACCGCGCCAGATGGCATACCCCGCCACGCCCGTATTATCCTTAGCTGGCAGCCAGCTGAGCGAAACATCCTGCCCCTTCAGCGTGGCTTGCACGCCCTGCACCTGTGTTGGCGCCTGAGTATCCGTTTCGTCGCCCCCATCCGGCAGACTGCCGTCAAGGATGCTCTGGTAGCGGTTCAGAAATTCATAGCCGTAATGTTGACCATTTTTAGTGTTGCCATTGTCCCAGTTCACTGACCAGGTCATGAGCCCTTTTACCGCTTCATTTTTCGCTTCCAGTCGCGAAAGTGCGTTAAAGACACTCTGCGCGTCTCGTACATAGCCGGTTCCTGCCGCATCCGGGTTGGCCGGAAGACCAATCACCAGCTTGTTCGCCGGGATCTTCACATAACCACGCGTCCCGTTTGCCAGGCTGTCGGTGAGATAGTAAAGGAAAAGCTCTTTTTGACGGTCGCTATAGCCCTTCCCCCATTCCTGCGGCAGCCACCATTCACCGACTTCGTCCTTCTCCTCCTGCGTCATCATATTCACGCCGTCGCCCGCCTGGTTGTAATACTGTGGAGCGATAAAGTCATACACGCCCTCAAGATTTTGCAGGTAGGCTTTGTAGTTGACCCCGCGATCGGCCTGGAGATAGGGGAACTCTGGCGCCATGCTAATGATGAAGTGTTTGCCCTGCTGCTGATAATGGTCGCGCACCATTTTCAGCGCCGCCGGGATCACCGTACTGTTGTCAGCCGCGGTAATGGCCGTCTGCTCCAGGTCGATATCAAGACCATCAAAACCATAGCGATCGGTCAGGCGAATAATCTCCGCTGCAAACGCTTCAGTCTGGTCTTTGTTCAGTGCAATGTGCGCGTCAGCGCCGCCCAGTGAAATCAACACCGCGCGCCCCTGCTCGTTCAGCTCTGCAACCTGAGCGCGGAACTCCTCATCGCTCGCGTTGTAGGGTTTGAAGGTGGGGATATTCCCGCTCTGCCCATCCATAACTTTCATGAAGGAGACGTTGACGACGTTGTAGCCTCTCGGCACTTCACGCAGCGACATATCAGAAGGTAAGCCTCCCTGATAGCCGCGCGCTTTGTCTATCTCTTCCGGGTTAATTCCCCAGTTGTGCCAATAACCTACGAGAATTTTTTTCTGACTGATATCCGGCATCTGTGAGGCGGCGTCGGTTGCGGCCGCATGGCTAAACGTGCTGACCAGCATTCCGCTTAACGCCAGGCCTGCGGCAATAGCGCTCAGAGATATTTTATTTTTCTTTAACATGGGAGATATCCTGCTCCAGGTTTAATAATGAAATCCTGTCCCGCAAGATAGGATATTCATCTTCCTGAAAACAGGAGAACAGCTCACTACAGCAGCAGATTTAAAACTCACCAGCCTGGATATGTCTTATAATAAAATTATCGTGAGATTATTTATACTCACACATTGCTACCCAGTTATCATTAATTTTCATCAGCCAGCTATCTTTATTAATCGGCTTGAATAACAGGTTAATATACTGACCATCTTCACTTATCAGAAAGGTCTTCTCCGGCAGCTGATCGCCAACGGCAATTTTTAATTCTGCCACCCGGCCATTGATGACGTTTCCCTTTTGTGTCACCGATTTTAACTGCAGGGTTCGGTTGAATACCCGGTTACCGGCCTCATCGGTTTTTACACCAAATAGCGTTAGCCTGTGGAGTTTAGGCCACCAGGTGATCACACCATTAAACTGGTAATGCTGCAAGCTTTCATCAATAAATTTACCATTACGTATGACGCTGCTGCAGGGCTCGGCGGGCACTTTTCTGCTCTCCAGGTAGTTGCTGGTCAGGTAAGCCAGCGCGCCACCCAGCGAAACGCTGATGCAAACCATCAATATGACGAATAGTATTCGTAACCGCATTTTCCCTCCTGAGATAGTTCGCCTTCACATTGCGCAACAAACACTTTTGGACCGTTCGACGCGATGTACACGTTATTGATGCCCGCCGGCAGGGCATGCCGCTTTCTCGCCAGCGCCTGCCGATCGACACTGCGCAGCGAAGAGAGATGAAACATGACGCCATCTACGTAGAGATTTTCCTGAAACGCCTGCGGCGTGTCGGCCGTGCAGACCACCACCAGCGTTGGAAGGATAATCAACAAGCTGCACAGCGCCGCCAGCAGAGTCCCGTATTGACGTGAGGGAGTTTTCATTGACTCCGCCGTGATAGCAGGCAACGACGGGCAATCGACGGGAGTGGGAGAAGACGCGTTATCAGGCTCTTCTGGCGGCGGGCAAGCGACCTCACTGTCCTGCGTTTCGCAGGGTGCCAGTACTACACCATAACGGGGAATGGTTTTAATGATCGAGCCCGGCAGGCCGGCATTTTGCAGCTTGCGGCGGAGCATTTTTATAAGCTGGTGATAGCTGGATTCGCTAACAATCATGCCCTGGTTAAGCCAGATCTCTTCAAATATGGTCTCTTTTTTACATTTGCCGCTGAGGATCAACTCCAGCAAACGACGCTCGTTGGGCGTCAGATGTATATCACCATGATCCACGGTTGCCAGAGATGATTTTTCCGGTACGAACGTTACTGACGCTGAAAGAGAGATTTCTTCGTTATTCACGGGTAGGTCCTGGATAATAAAATTACAGCGTTTACATTGTTATGACGAAAAAGCGCAGGTATTAACAGTTACATGTCTGTTATCTAATTCGGGCACAAATTAACAACATATCCTTATAAATGATAGTACCTTCGCTCTTTGCGCTATTTCCCGTCCTGATTTTTCCACAACCAATTCATGATTTCAGAAAGTTTATTCTGAGTAACGCCTGAGTAACACCTGATATCCAACCTGAACAATAAGGAATTCCTTTCCGTACCTGAGAAATATCGCCCTCCATGCCGCTATTTCGCGATAAATAACAAACCATTCAGCTGCTCCGGAAAAAATCTCTATCATAGAATGTGAAAACGTCGTTACTTTACCTTTCGGTTTTCCATCAGGATCGGCTGATGCCCCCCAGCAACTATACAGCCCACCACTTTTTAGCTACTCTTTTTCACCTCACTCTGCTCTACACTGTAAGAGTGATGCTAAAGCGCCATTCGCTAAGATGTGCGGTGAACACCTGTCTTTTCCTTGCCGGATCGGATGTCATGCTAAAAACAGTTCTGATTGCCGACGACCACCCTGTCTATTTATTAGGCTTGCGCACATTGCTGCAGACGCGCCCGGACCTTTATCGGGTCGTTCACGAAGCGCTCAGTGCTGATGAACTCATGAATAAACTGGCGAGCGAGCCTGTCGATATCATCATCACCGACCTGAGTATGCCCGGCACGCGCAGCCCGGACGGATTAACCATGATCCGCTCGCTGATTCGCCATTATCCGCAGAGCATGATTGTGGTGGTCACCATGATCACCAATCCTGAGCTTCTGGACTCGCTGCGGCGCAGCGGGGTGCATGCCGTTCTCAACAAAGCCAGTTTGTCCAACAATCTGCTGCAGACGCTGCGCAGCACCCTGCGGGGGCAAATCGAACCGGTGAAGCCTCAGGCACAGTTGACCGAACGGGAAACAGAAGTGCTGCGCCTGCTGGTGCGCGGTTTCACCGTAAACGAGATCAGCGCCCAGCTTAACCGGACGAAGCAGACCATCAGTACGCAAAAAAAGAGTGCCATGAGCAAACTCAACGCCAGGAATGATTTCGAGCTGCTCCAGTGCGCGCAAAGTCTGGGGCTGGTTAGCTGAGCATGCGCAGAGGCTGGCTGGCGACATTATTTATCCTCATGCTGATAAGCGGGCACGCGGCGGCTGGCACGCTGCGCGTGGGCCTGCTGAGCGCCGCGCCGCCTTTTCTCGTAATCGATCGGCCGCCGGGCATTCTGGATGATGAACTCAGCATATTGTTTAGCAATACGACGCTGCCGGACGTCCAGCGTTTTAGCGACCCGGCAACAGCGCTGGATGCGTTGAAGCGAAAGCGCATCGATGTGTTAATTGCCGCCCGGCGTCCTGCAGCCGATCTGGTCGCCAGCGAGCCAATGTTCGCTTTCCCGCTGGCGTCCCTGAGCATAAAAGAGGGACACGGCGGTACACTGTGCTTTCCGGAATTACCGTCAGAGGTCGCGACCCGCTGCTCTGCGACGGGTTCAGCCTCTCCGGGAGAAAACGTCAGGCAGCTGGCAGCAGGGAAAGCGCGGGAATTCATCGCCCCGGAGTTTGTTTTACGTAACTGGCTGATCCACTCCCCCGCCACCACGCTGACCCTGACGCCGCTGGACGATACTCCCCCGCTACATTTTCGTGCCTGGGCTCTGCCTGAGCAGGCAAACACGCTGGAAATCTTCAACGAGCGTATTCACACCCTTAACCCGGAAGATGCTGAATGGCTGGAACAAAAGTGGCTTTTGCCGGACGGCAGCGTCTTTGACGCCCGCCATTCCCCCGTGAAGGAAAATGCGCCCAAAATCACGCTGCACGTTTTGCTTCCCGCTATTTCGCCGCCAATGGTCACGCTCACGCCTGACGGGCATATTCAGGGGGTATGGCGCGATCTGCTGCTCAATCTGTTTCCGTCCAACCTGTATAGCCTGACCTTCAACCTTGATGCGCCCCCGCTTCAGTATGCGGAGAACACGTTGCGCATAGTCGCCAGCGCGACGCCACCGTCAAAGAGTGCCATCACGTTTGACTCACTGAGCTGGGCCCTGCTCAGTGAGGACAGCAACCCGCTTTCCGGCTCCTTGTCCGCATTACAGCATAAGCGGATTGCCGTCATACGCATCTCTCCGCTCGTCACGTTATTGCGTCAGGCGTTACCTGCGGATAACCTGGTGCTGGTTAACTCGCTCGATCAGGGTTTTGAATTGCTCAAAGCCGGAGGCGCGGACGGGCTTGCGGGCGATGCGTTTATACTCCATCACCTGCTGCGCCAGCATAACGCCAGCAATCTGTCGCTGACGCCGCTGGCGCTGCCGGAAGTGCCGCTATGGTTTGTACCAAATATTTCTGACCCGGCGGATGCCAAAAGGGTGAATGCGGTCATGGCGTCCGTAACGCAGGCTGATATCTACGCGAGCCTTAACCTGTCGCAGGCCGTACAGACGACACCCACCGCCCCGGTGCAATCGCTATGGCTGGTCATGCTCGCCGTGGTGGCGATTTGCGCAGCATTCGTCGCCCTGCTGACCTTTAGCGCCGCGCAGAGCCAGCGACGCCAGCGCGAGCGGGACACGGCAGAGCTGCACAACGCGCTCTCACTCTGGCAAACTCTGATGAACAATGTCCCGGTGCCGCTGTTTGTCTGCGATCCGTCCGGGCGGCTGACGCGCTATAACGACTCCTTTATTCACTCACCGTTACTCACGGCACTACCCGAAGAGGGCGCCCCCTTTTCCAGCCTGCCTTTGGGCGAGCTTGCCCAACAGTTTACGTTGCCGCATCGCCTCTCGCTGCTCCATGCCGCGTCGCCGTTAACGGGTGAAACCACCCAGAACAATTCCACCCTTTACTGGTGGCTTTGCCGCTATACCGATACGCGGGGGCGGCCTCAGGGCGTGGTCGGAGGCTGGATCGATATCACTGAAAAAGCCGCGCTGACAGCTGCGCTCAATCAGGCGCTGGCGCAGGCGGAGCAGGCCAGCACTGAAAAATCGAACTTCCTCGCCCGCATGAGCCATGACATTCGTACCCCGCTCAACGCCATGCTGGGCCTGCTTGAGATGGAGCGCGACAAAAGCGAGTCCCTCAACATCGCCTGGCAGGCAGCCGGGTCATTGCGCGACGTGATTGGCGGCGTACTGGATTTGTCGCGCATTGAAGCAGGCGAGTTAAGGCTGGAGCCACAGGCCTGGCCCCTGTGGCAGACGCTTAACGCCAGCGCGGAGATTTTTGCCAGCAGCGCCAACGCTAAAGGTCTCCACTGGCGCAGCGAGTTGAACGTGCCGCACGACGGCTGGTTCCTGTTCGATAAAGCACGGCTGAATCAGATCATCGCTAATCTGTTGGGCAACGCCATTAAATATACGCCGCAGGGAGAAATTGTTTTTCACGCCGAGCTCAACGGTGAACATTTGCAGCTGTTGATTCGCGACACTGGCATCGGTATCCCGGCCGATGCCCTTCCACACCTCGGCCAGCCGTGGTTTCAGACTGACAGCAGCACGCCGCAAAGCAGCGGGCTGGGGCTGGCGATCTGTTACCAGTTAGTCGAGCTGATGGGAGGCGTGCTGACGATAGCCAGCGAAGCGGGGAGCGGTACGCAGGTGACGGTGAGCATACCGCTCCATGTCGCCAGCCCGGCGGCAACGGCCGATGAGACACCTGTAATAACCCCACTGCCACCGCATCGCATCATGATCGTTGACGATTTTCCGGCAAACCTGACGGTGTTAGCGCTCCAGCTGCAGGAGCTGGGTCAGGAGGTTATTCCTTGCGCCAGCGCTGGCGAAGCGCTTGCGCACCTGGAAAACGAGCCGGTGGATATCCTGATAACCGACTGCCAGATGGCCCTCATGGACGGCTATCAACTCACATCGTTAATACTCCTGCGCGATATTGCCGGCAGCATCACCGCGCCGGCCGCGATTCTCGGTTACACCGCCAGCGCGCTGCAGAGTGAGGACGATCGGGCAAAACATGCCGGAATGGACGCGTTATTGCGAAAACCGCTCTCCCTCAATGCCCTGCATCAGGCGCTGGCGCAGCAATACAGCCTGCGCAATCAGGGGCCTGACCTCAGCGAACTCCGGCGTCTGGCCAACGGTCAACCGGAGATCATGACCCTGATGCGCCAGCAAATGCGCGAAGCCATTACCCTTGATATTCGACAGCTACGGGAAAACACCCCGTCACCGCAAACGCTAAGCCAGCTCGCGCATCGTCTGAAGGCCTCCTGGAGCCTTTTTGCCATGCACAACGCCACCCGCACCTGTCAGGCAATTGAAGTGTTGCCGGAGATGCTGGCGGCAGGGATCATAACGGCTGAAGCCCTGCCTGCGCTGACATCGCGTTTCTGCGCGCGCATGGAAGCCAATCTGCAGCAACTTGATACCGCACTGAAGGAATTATCTGACAAGTACTAAAGAATGCTCTGCATAGGATCTGTATCTTTCTGGTCATCCGGCGGCGTTATCCCTACCGTCACCCACATTTTCGAAGGAGAAACCATGAAAGTCCGTATCGCTATTGCCGATGAGCACACCATTATCCGTCGTGGCGTCTTATCCATGATCACCAATATGCCCTCTCTTTTCAGCGACGGCTCACCCCGCCCGGAGTTTTGCATTCAGGGCGATACCGCAACGCCATCTGAGCTGCTTTCACTGCTATCCCAACAGCCTGTCGACATTCTGTTCCTTGGCTTTTCTCTTGCCACCAGCCAAACCGTTAACCCGCTCAACGGAATGGACGGCGTATTGCTGATTAAATGGCTCAGCCGTAAATATCCGCAGCTTAAAATCATTGTGCTTTCACCCTACAAGAACACGCAGCTTATCCGCATGTCGCTGGAGGCAGGCGCCAAAGCCTATATTAGTCGGGACACCTGTGAGAAAACCCTGAGCAGAACGCTGACGTCAGTGATCAATGGGGAAGTTTATATTGAGCGCGAGCTGATGCATTCCCTGTTCCAGACCGGCGCACAAACGGAGCAAGAGCTCTCGCCCCGTGAAATTGATGTGTTGCGTATGCTCTGCAAAGGGATGAGTCTGACAGAGATCGCCAGACAGCTGCATTTGAGTAATAAAACCGTCAGCGCCCATAAGCTGCGCGCGATGGAAAAACTGGGGGTAAACAGCGACTGTCAGCTCTATTGCCTGCTGGCGAAAACGCAAATGTTCGATATTGCTATCTGACATAAAAAAACCGCCTGTAAACAGGCGGTAGAGGCAAACGTACGCCTCAACGGTCGCTCTCAGCAATGACGCTCAGGATCAAAAATGGTATGTCATCGCCAGCCACCAGACGCGCCCCGGTTCAGGGATTTGCTGATTTGCGGCGTATCCGAACTGGCTGGCGCCCGCCAGGTTGAGGTGCTCGCTGTAGTATTTATTGAACAGATTCTCAATACCCACGCGGGACTCAAAATGGTCGTTAAATGTGTAGCCCGCGCTCCACGAAAGCACACCAAACCCCGCGCTCGGGCCGAGATCCTGGCCGGTGACGTTACCTTTGTTTTGCGCCACGCGATGCTGCGGCGCAACCACACGCCAGAGTAATCCGGTGCGCCACTGTTGCCCGGTATAGTCCAGCGCCAGCCGCCCTTCGAGCGGCGGCATCTGCGGCAGCGGCTGTTTATCGCTACGATTCTCGCCCCAGGCGTAGCTCAGGCTTCCCGTCAGTGCCAAGTTGGGCGTCAGGCTCCAGCTTGCGCCCGTCTCCGCGCCCATTACGGCGGCATTGATGTTGCTGGCCTGCGACGGCGTGCGGCTATAATCAAACAAAATGTAATCGGTAGTTCGCCCGACATAGGCCGATGCCCAGGCGCTAACCTTGTCGCCGTGTAACTGCACGCCGCTATCCCATTGCAGGGTCTTTTCTGTTTTCAGCTGACGAAAGCTTTGTTCTCCAGCCTTGCCGGAAAATAGCTCCCAGTAATCAGGAAAACGTTCGGTATAACCGATGCCGCTATAAAGCATGACGGGTGCGTCAGGTACGCGATACTCATAGCGCGTGAATACGCCGGGCAGGAGGTCGTGCCGGGAGCTATTTTGCGCGCTGCGCCGATCGTCCGCGCGAATGCTATCCAGTCTCGCACCCACGATGACCGTATCGTCCGCCGTAATGGACTGGCGCCATTCGCTAAACAGACCCGCCTGGGTAAAACGGGCATCGTCACGCCACGATCCAGCGCTTTTTTTACGGTGACTTTTACGCATTACGTCCGCGCCGGCGGTAAGCGTGGTGGTTTCATCTTCCCACACGCCGGCAAGGCGGCTGCCCATCACCACGCCGCCAACTTCAGACTTACGCTTCGGTCCAACGGGCTGACGCAGGCTGTAGTTATCCATGATGTGGTCAGTATCATTGGCATAGAGCTGCCAGCTAAGTTTGCTGACGTGCTCGCTCAGGTGATATTTCTCCAGTTTTAGCGCCGCGCTTTTACGGGCAAAACGGCTACCATCCATCATCCGACCCGCATAGCGGGCTTTACCGTCGCTGGCTCCCACGCTTAGCTCCGCCAGCGTGTCCTCATCAGGCGTGAGCCCAACCGTGACGCCACTGTTCCATCTGCGCCACAGGCCCGGCACGCGATTGCCATGACCATCCCGGTAGTCATCCGCCTCCGAATGATTACCGTCCAGGCGGACGTAGCCACGCGGGTCGCCAAACGCGAGATTAAGGTTTTGATCCGCGCGTCCGTTAGCGCCCCGCAGCAGCTCAGCGCTGCCTTTTAGCTCAGGTACGCTGAAATAGTCCGGCTGGCGTTCAAAAAGCAATGTTCCGGCGGACCCCATTGGCCCCCAGAGCACGCTTTGTGGGCCTTTGATGACGGTTATCGTGTCGTAACTTTGCGGAGTGATATAGGCCGTTGGGGTATCCATGCGCGAGCCGCAGCCCCCCTGTGTGCTGACGCCGTCTGCAAGCAACGTCAGCCGGGAACCGAACATCCCGCGCAACACCGGATCGCCGTTACTCCCGCCGCTGCGCAGCACGGAAAAACCCGGGATGTTTTTTAGCGCGCCCGCACCGTCGCTGGCAGGCAATTGTTGTGCTGGAGTATGAGCCGGAGCGATAAATGACGCGGGATCGCGATAATACCCCTCAACGGTCATCGACTCTTCAGCGTATGCCGGCAAAGCGGTGGCACAGCAGAGAACCAACAAGAGTGGACGGGAGGCGAGCAGGGAACGAATACCGCTCGCGGTGATACCAGACATAGCACAATTCCGTTTCGGTAAAGAAAATAAGCAAGGCGCTTATTGTCTTCATCCCCAGCAGCGGAATACACGACCTGCGGGCAAGAAGGCCCTCAGGGAAATCAGGAAATATCTGGCGGATAACGGAAATCTCAGGGACGCAGTTCAGCGCGCTTCGCCCAGGCGTGCCGTTTGCTGTCGTAAAAAATCCATCAACCGCAAACAGGCCGGCGAAAGCGGCTGCCCGACGTTTTTGACGATGCCCACATCCATATAGGTAATGCAGTCGTCAATGGTGCGCCGGATCACTCGCTGACCGCCGAGCGCCCACGGGCGATAGACCAGATCGGATAAAATCGTCACCCCCTTTCCCTGCGCGACCAGACTTCGAATCGCCTCAAAGGAGTTGGTGCGAAAATGAATGTCAGGATGGCAGCCCCTGCTTTGCCAGTAGTCGGATATCACATCGGGATAATCGTCCGTCACCAGCAACAGAAATGGCACCTTTTCCACATCCTTTAACCGAAGCTCCGGCACGCTGAGAAGAGGATGGCCGATGGCGGTCCATAACCGGCGCGGCGAACGGATCCACGTTTCGACCTCAAGCGTACTATCGTGGCTGATATTGGAGGTCAGCAAAAGACAAAAATCGAGATCTCCCTGACGCAAGGCCTGAAGCAGCTGCGATGCGGGCGCCTCATTAAATGCCGTCTCCAGCAGCGGAAAACGCTGCGCGATATCGCCCCAGAGATTGGGCAGCAGATAAGCGGAAAGGGTTTCGGCAATGCCGATGCGCACGACGCCGTTAATCGCCTCAGGCTGCTGATGGAGATCCTCCACCGCCGCGCGGCTATCGTGGAGGATCTTGCGGGCATGATTGAGAAATCGCTCGCCGACGGGAGTTAACTGGATCCCTTTTGCATGACGGATAAAGAGAGGGGCATTCACCGCCTCCTCCAGGTTGCGCATAGAGACCGTCATGGAAGATTGCGATATATGACAACGGCTGGCCGCTTTGGAAATTTGTAATGTTTCCGCTAACGCAATGTAGAACTCAAGTTGCCTGAGAGTAAACTTCATAGTTTCAGCCAATACCGTGAGATGAAAATATTATATTAGCATTTAATTCTGCACCGGCAGTACTCTAAAGGCAGACAAAATGTTTATTATCAGGAGCCTCTATGCCCTATTTTTTACTCAGTCTCGCGGCCTGTTTTTGGGGGGGTAATTATGTCGTCGGTCATTTACTGGTGGCGCATGCAGACCCGATTATATTATCCGCCGCACGCTGGATAATTACGGCTCTTCTTTTATCGATGCTTTATATCAGACAGATTCGCGTCCAGTGGCCGATGATGAAAAAGGCGAAAGGTACGATCATATTTCTTGCGCTGTGCGGACAGGTTATGTTCCCACTCACGCTGTATATCGGTCTGCAATATACTTCATCTCTTAATGCAGCTATTTATTTATCTACAACGCCTGCCCTGGTTTTATTGATAAATAAGCTGGTCTTTAAAGAGCAAATATCAGTACAGAATATTGCTGGCGTTGTTCTCAGTTCATTGGGCGTCGTCTGGCTGGTCATGCAGGGCGATCTGCTGCATCTGGATACGCTTAAAAATCTGAATCGCGGCGATATCTGGACCATGGGCTCTGCCGCCAGCTGGGCCGTTTATTGTGCTTTCTTGCGGATGAAGCCGAAAAGCGTCGGTGGGAATGTCTTTGTGGCCGTGAGCGCGGTCCTCGGTGCCCTGGTGTTGTTACCGGTACTGGCGATATCGTTGATAAAGACCGGCTTACCTGAGTGGACGGCCTATACCGCACCGGGCTTTTTAAGCGGGCTGATGTACCTGGTAGTCTTTCCTTCCTGGCTCTCTTACCTGCTGTGGAATAAAGGCATTGCGGCTATCGGTGCAACCCGCGGGGAGATTTATTCCCACCTTATTCCGCTGAGCGGCGGTCTGTTCAGCGTGATGTTCCTGCACGTTACGTTGCACTCGTATCATCTGGTCAGCACGGTACTGATTCTGTTTGGCATTGCCCTCTGCTCTCGCGCCTCGCAAAGGAAAGTCGCGAAGATCGAACGCGCAGACGAAAAAGTACAGATATGAAAAAGGCCCACGTTATAAATAACGTGGGCCTGAATAGTGGCGGAACGGACGGGACTCGAACCCGCGACCCCCTGCGTGACAGGCAGGTATTCTAACCGACTGAACTACCGCTCCACTGTTCCCGCTTGGGGAACGAGGCGCATATTACGGTGTGCCTCCGATCTCGTCAACGCTTTTTCTCACGTTTTGAATCGTTTGCTGCAAAATTCACCCAACCGATGATTTTACAGGCATTGTGGCGTTTTTTCAGGCGCGCCACATACAGCTTCCGCCCTTCTTCTGCACCAGGTCGAGGCGGGATTCATGGTTAAGTAGCTCTTCATCACTGGCTAAAACAACCCGCAAGCGGCTTGCCTGACGGACAACGCGCTGAATGCCCGCTTCGCCCTGCGTCTGCTGTGACTCATTTTCCATGCTGAACTTCATCGACGTCTGTCCGCCGGTCATTGCCAGATAGACGTCGGCCAGGATCTGGGCATCGAGCAATGCCCCGTGCAGCGTTCGCTTGGTGTTGTCTATTTCGTAACGTGAACAGAGCGCATCGAGGCTGTTACGCTTGCCGGGAAACATCTTCCTCGCCAGCGCCAGGCTATCGGTCACTTTGCAAAAGGTGTTTGTTTTCGGAATATCGCGATGGAGCTTACTAAACTCATAGTCCATAAAGCCGATATCGAACGAGGCGTTATGGATGATGAGTTCGGCGCCTTTGATGTATTCCAGAAACTCGTCTGCCACCTCTCCAAAGGTCGGTTTATCCAGCAAGAACTCATCGGCAATACCGTGAACGCCGAACGCCTCTGGATCCACCAGCCGATCGGGTTTGAGATACACATGGAAGTTGTTCCCCGTGAGACGACGGTTCACCACTTCAACGGCACCGATCTCAATGATCTTATGCCCTTCGTAGTGCGCGCCGATCTGGTTCATACCGGTGGTTTCGGTATCGAGGACAATCTGGCGAGTAATTGCAGTGCTCATAGCGGTCATTTATGTCAGACTTATCGTTTAACTGAACGTTTCAAATACAGGAAGTCTACCAGAGATGCGTAAACAGGTAGAAATTTTCACCGATGGATCTTGTCTCGGCAACCCAGGGCCCGGCGGCTACGGCGCGATTATGCGCTATCGCCAGCATGAAAAAACTTTTAGCGAAGGCTATTTCCTGACCACCAACAACCGTATGGAGTTGATGGCGGCCATTGTGGCGCTGGAAGCCTTAAAAGAACACTGCGACGTGGTGCTCAGTACCGACAGCCAGTACGTGCGCCAGGGTATCACCCAGTGGATCCACAACTGGAAAAAACGCGGCTGGAAAACTGCGGATAAAAAGCCGGTTAAAAATGTCGATCTCTGGAAGCGGCTGGATGCGGCATTAGGTCAGCACCAAATAAAATGGGAATGGGTAAAAGGGCATGCTGGTCACCCTGAGAACGAACGCTGCGACGAACTGGCGCGCGCGGCGGCTTTAAACCCGGCCCATGAGGATGCAGGCTACCAGCCTGAATCCTGATCAGGGCTTTCTGTACTGCCGCGTTGCGCCAACGGTCTGCCGGATAGGCGTTTTCGATTTGCTCTGCTTCATCGGGTTAAGCGTAAGGGGGATAGTTCGCTTACGCGCGACGATAAACTGCATGCAGCCTAAGGCGGGCAAATGCGTGCTTAACAACACTCCCCCCTTCCGCGCCCACGGCAGTACCTGAAAACCGCCGTAGCAGAGCACTTCAAAGTTCAGCAGTGAAAGCCAGTCGAGCTGGCGCATCATGGTGAACATTCGGCTGTTATAGGGTGGCGTTCGGCGCAGCACGGGCACCAGCTTGCGCAGCCCCATCAGACTCAGCGGATTGAATCCGCTGAGGATCAGCCAGCCGTCATCAATCAGAACGCGATCGGCTTCACGCAGCATACGGTGAGGATCGCTGCACCAGGGCAACGCGTGTGCAAGAAGGCATGCATCAACGGATTTCTCTGCAAATGGCAGATGCAACGGGTCTGCCTTCACCTGAACCGGCGATCCGCCGAGAGAGACGTTAACCTGATGTGAGATAGCGCAGCTTTCGGTATTGATTTCCGCGCTGAGATTGCCAATCTTAAGCAGGTGAAAGCCATACATTTTCGCGAGCCAGGGCTTCAGCTGCTGCTCCAGTGCCTCGCGATAGTATTCACCCCAGGGCAATTCCGCCCAACGTTCCGGTGCTGCGACAGTCTGAGGTATCCTTGCCGGTTTCATCAAAACACCCGCCACGCTATAAGAGGTAATGTATGAATCTTATCAGTATTCCCGCTTTTGAGGACAATTACATCTGGGTTTTGGTCGATGACGATCGTCGATGCGTCATTGTCGATCCCGGCGAATCCGCCCCTGTACTGCGCGCCATAAATGATAACGGCTGGCAGCCTGACGCCATTCTGTTGACGCATCATCATAACGATCATACTGGCGGCGTGCAGGAACTGCGCGCCCAATTTCCGCATCTTGTGGTGTACGGACCGGCTGAGACACAAAATAAGGGAACGACGCAAGTAGTCGAAGAAGGCGAAAATATCCTCATCCACGAGTGGGAGTTTTCCGTATTTGCTACACCGGGTCACACTTTGGGACATCTGTGTTTCTACAGCAAACCTTATCTTTTTTGTGGCGACACCTTGTTCTCTGGCGGCTGCGGAAGACTGTTTGAAGGTACACCGGAACAGATGTATCAGTCTTTACAAAAGATTAGTGCGTTACCGGATGATACCCTTATTTGTTGCGCCCATGAGTATACATTAGGAAATATGAAGTTTGCTGCAAGCCTCTTACCTGAGGATCGGGCGATTCAGGATTATTATCACAAAGTGAAGGAGTTACGTGCAAAAAACCAAAATACACTGCCCGTAATTCTGAAAAATGAGCGCCAGATTAATTTATTTTTACGAACAGATGATATTGATTTAATTAATAAAATTAACCAAGAAACAAATTTGCAACAACCAGAACAGCGATTTGCATGGTTAAGGTCAAAGAAAGATAACTTCAGATAAATGCGGGTTGCCTTTTCAAAATTTCGCCGTTATCATCGCTCGTCTTTTAAGCAACTATTGACACACACATGAAGGCAAAAGCGATATTACTCGCCTCTGTCCTGCTTGTAGGTTGCCAGTCGCAGAACGGCAGCAACGTACAACAGCACGCACAGAGCCTTTCTGCAGCTGGTCAAGGGGAAGCAGGGAAGTTTACAAGTTCGGCGCGCTGGATGGACGATGGGACATCTTTCGCGCAGGAGCAAGACTTGTGGACCTCTATTGGCGACGAGCTAAAGATGGGAATTCCGGAAAACAGCCGGATTCGCGAACAGAAACAGAAGTATTTAAGAAATAAGAGCTATCTCCACGATGTAACGTTACGGGCAGAGCCGTATATGTACTGGATAGCCGGGCAAGTTAAAAAACGTAACATGCCTATGGAGCTGGTACTCCTACCCATAGTGGAGAGCGCTTTTGACCCACACGCGACGTCTGGCGCCAATGCCGCAGGCATTTGGCAGATCATTCCGAGCACCGGGCGAAACTATGGTCTGAAACAGACCCGCAACTATGATGCGCGTCGCGATGTTGTCGCTTCAACGACAGCCGCTCTCGACATGATGCAACGTCTGAACAAGATGTTTGACGGCGACTGGCTGTTAACGGTCGCAGCGTATAACAGTGGCGAAGGTCGTGTACTGAAGGCAATGAAAGCGAATAAAGCACGGGGTAAATCCACCGATTTTTGGTCGCTCTCACTGCCACAGGAAACGAAGATTTACGTACCGAAGATGCTGGCCTTGAGCGATATTCTCAAGAACAGCAAGCGTTACGGTGTACAACTGCCAACACCAGACGAAAGTCGTGCACTGGCGCGCGTGCGCCTCAGCAATCCGGTTGATATTCAACAAGTTGCTGATATGACGGGTATGTCGGTAAGTAAATTGAAAACCTTTAATGCAGGCGTCAAAGGCTCGACGCTGGGGGCAAGCGGCCCGCAGTATGTGATGGTTCCGCAGAAACATGCGGCGCAGTTACGTGAGTCTTTAGCATCGGGTGAGATTGCCGCCGTTCAGTCAACGCTGATCGCCGATGCTTCATCCGTTAGCAGCCGCAGCTATAAGGTGCGTTCAGGGGATACCCTTTCAGGCATTGCCTCACGTCTTGGCGTGACGGCGAAAGATCTGCAGCAGTGGAATAATCTGCGCAGCTCTGGGCTGAAGGTGGGTCAGACACTGACGGTGGGTGCAGGTAACAGCGCACAGCGTCTCGCCAGCAACAGCGATAGCATCACCTATCGCGTGCGCAAAGGCGATTCACTGTCCAGTATCGCAAAACGACACGGCGTGAACATCAAAGATGTGATGCGCTGGAATAATGATACTGACAATCTGAAACCGGGCGACCAGCTGACGCTGTTTGTGAAGAACAGCGCCACGCCAGACTCCTGATAACACGATCGAAAG
Source organism: Enterobacter cloacae complex sp. P17RS (assembly GCF_014895885.1). Taxonomy (NCBI): domain Bacteria; kingdom Pseudomonadati; phylum Pseudomonadota; class Gammaproteobacteria; order Enterobacterales; family Enterobacteriaceae; genus Enterobacter; species Enterobacter cloacae complex sp. P17RS. Next base: position 5,096 of record NZ_JADBQK010000014.1, on the reverse strand, counting down.
ATAAAAAGGCACCGATTCCCCTCGGTGCCTTTTTTGTTTATCCCGCTTTTTGCGCTTCAGCCATGATGGTATCGCTCGTAAATGAGCCATCCGCCTGCAGTTCAAAGTACGCCTTCACCTCTGCGGACGCACTCTCCTGGTAAAGCCTAATCGCCTGGCTTAACGCCTCCGGGGTACGCATACGGGCTATCCAGGAGCTGAACTCCAGCGGTAAACGGTCTGTTATTAACGAGCGCGCAATCAGCCCGGCTTCAGTGATAAACGATAACCACTCCCCGCTGGCGTAGTTTTGCACGTGCGAGGTGTCGCGCAGCGCTTCGACCGTCTGCAGCCAGATATTACGCACCGGATGTCCGGGAGACATCACGTCCATAATGATGAAGGTGCCACCCGGCTTCAGAACACGTCTGACTTCGCGCAATGCCTGGCCGACGTCATGCCAGTGGTGTGCGGAATACCGGCTGATCGCGACATCAAACGACGCGTCATCAAACGGTAAAGACTCCGCATAGCCCTGCCGCGTATCTATATTTTTCAGCCCTTTCGCTTTCGCCGCCTCAGCAACGACGTCCAGCATCTGGCTCGATAAATCATATGCGGTAACGTGGGCTACCTGCTGCGCAGCCGTAAAGCTGGCGTGTCCTGCCCCACATCCCAGGTCCAGCACGTGCGCCTGCGGGAATGCCGCCAGACGTTCACCGAGACGCACCAGATCGCGACCTGAAGCATGCACGGCGCTGCTCAGATAAGCACTTGCCTGAGAACCAAACTGTTTTTCTACGTTGTCATGATGGGAGTGTGTTGTTGTCATCGTACTGTCCTTTGTTGGTTAAAAATAAAAGGGCAGCACCCGCGCGGCCTGCCCCACGGCAGACCTGACACACCATTATTTATCAGGTTTGCCGGGACTGAATTCAACGAGTAGAGGGTTGTGATCCGAAGCGCGCGTCACCAGAACGGAGGCGTCGTGCACGCTCAAACCGCGATAGAAGACAAAGTCGAGAGGACGACCAAAAGCTTTTTTACGCTGGTCATCACTGAAGCGAACTTCACGCAGCGACATTTCGCGCGCAAAGCGATACAGCGCATTCATGCGCGGACGGCTCCAGGCATTAAAATCGCCTGCCATGATGATGGGCCCGCTGTGATGCGCAATCTGATCGCCAATAGGAAGTAACTGCTTACTATACACATCCACGCCGAGGCTAAAGTTTACCGCGTGGATATTGACGACCATCAGCATACGGGTATCCGGCAGAGGATAGACCGTCACCAGCGCTGATTTCGCCAGACGCAGGATAGGTTCGCGCTCGCGGAGCGGGCAACAGTAGACCGGATGGGCAGCAGAAAGCGTCATTACGCCAGAGGGATGCTGCGGCAGAACAAATGCCGGCACCTGGTCGGCAGCAAGGTAATTCGTGGTGGCAAACCGTACCAGTTCAGGGGTAGTTTGCGCCTCCTGGAGCAGAACCAGGTGGGCATCTTTTCCAAAATTTTTGAGTACCGATAACCACTCCGCGCGCTGCTGCTTGAAGATATTCCAGACCAGAACCCGGATTTTATCATCGCTGCTTAACGGTGTGCCGGCGGGTAATGCCTGGCTTATGCTCGCAAACGACCCCGGAGGTAAGATCCTCTCCGCGGGCATTCCGGCAACATAACGCATGGCATAGGTATTTTTTCGCACTTTTGGAAACAGCCCCTGTAACATGAACCAGCCCTGAAAACGGACTGGTTCTAATGTTATAGGGACTTTAGGTCACACTTTCAACGCAATTTCTGAGAAACCGCTTTCCAGTTTTGTAAGCAAGCACTTACTGATGTTATCCCAGCGCTACGCGGGCTGGCTTATCGAGGCGTCCACTCAGGCCAATCAGCAGGAAGGCGACCAGGACAATCACCGCGCCAATCCATGGGGTCTGGGTTAATCCGAAGTGTTCGACGGTTTGTCCGCCAATAATGGAGCCCAGCGCGATACCAATATTAAAAGCGGCAATATTCAGACCGGATGCCACATCCACCGCATTCGGCGTATAGAGCTCGGCTTTCTGGACAACGTAAACCTGAAGCCCTGGCACATTACCGAAGGCGAAGATCCCCATCACCAGTACCGTGACCAGCGCGGCGTATTGCATTGAAGCCGTGAACTGGAAAATCATCAGCAGAACCACCAGGGCGGCGAAGATAAATTTCAGCGCCGGTACCGCACCATGCTTATCCGCAAGCTTACCGCCCCAGATATTGCCAATGGCCACAGAAATACCGTATCCCAGCAAAATCCAGCTCACGGCATTCGGGGAGAAGCCCGCCAGGTCCTGCATCATCGGTGCCAGGAAGGTGAAGGCAGTGAATACGCCGCCATAGCCCAGAGCCGTAACCGCATAGATGATAAGCAAACGCGGATGGGTAAGCACTTTCAGCTGATCGCGCAGGCTGGCGCTCGCCCGGCCTGGAATATTCGATGGTACCAGCAGCAGGCTAGTCACCAGAGCGATAACGCCCAGTAAGGAGACGGCCAGGAAAGTTTCACGCCAGCCGAAATGCTGTCCGATAAACGTTCCCAACGGTACGCCTGTGACCAGTGCGACGGTCAACCCACCGAACATGATCGCGATCGCTGAAGCCGCTTTCTCTTTGGGGACCAGGCTGGTTGCAATGGTGGAACCAATCGAGAAGAACACGCCGTGTGCCAGACCGGTCAGCAGGCGGGCAATCACCAGCGTGGTATAGTCCGGTGCCTGCCAGGCCAGAATGTTCCCGGTGGTAAACAGCACCATCAGCGCGACTAACAGCTGCTTACGCGGAAAACGTCCGGTCAGGGCCGTCAGCACTGGCGCGCCGACGGCAACGCCCAGGGCGTAGATGGACACCAGCAATCCGGCTGAGGGCAGCGAGATGGCAAGCTGGTTAGCGATGGTGGGAACCAGTCCCACGATAACAAATTCGGTCGTGCCAATTGCAAAGGCACTGATCGTCAGGGCAAGTAGCGCCAGTGGCATAAAATACTCCGTATCATCAGGATTAAGATGACAGGCAGTATGCGCCAGTGCTTAAATAACAAAAATGGTCAAAATATCAATAGAATTTTGCAGGTGGTGCAACAATGAAAGCAACGTCTGAAGAGCTGACAATCTTTGTCGCCGTCGTCGAAAGCGGCAGCTTTAGCCGCGCAGCCGAGCAGCTGGGACAGGCTAACTCGGCCATTAGCCGTTCGGTGAAAAAGCTGGAGATGAAGCTTGGGGTGAGTCTGCTCAACCGAACGACGCGGCAGCTCAGCCTGACGGAAGAAGGGGAACGTTATTTCCGCCGCGTGCAGTCGGTGCTGCAGGAGATGGCCGCAGCGGAGACGGAGATTATGGAAACCCGCAGCACGCCGCGCGGGTTGCTGCGCATTGATGCTGCCACGCCGGTTGTGCTTCATTTTCTGATGCCGTTAATCAAACCTTTCCGTGAACGCTATCCGGAGATGACGCTCTCTCTGGTCTCGTCCGAGACGTTTATTAACCTCATCGAGCGGAAAGTGGATGTGGCTATTCGGGCGGGAACCCTGACGGATTCCAGCCTGCGGGCCCGCCCGCTGTTTGCCAGCTACCGTAAAATTATCGCGTCGCCACAGTATATTGCTGAACATGGTAAACCGGAGACGGTTGAAGAACTGAAGCGGCATCTGTGCCTGGGCTTTACGGAGCCGGTGTCGCTGAACACCTGGCCTGTTGCCTGTCATGATGGCCAGCTTCATGAAATTACCTGCGGGTTATCGTCTAACAGCGGAGAAACGCTGAAGCAGCTTTGCCTGGAAGGGAATGGGATCGCCTGCTTGTCAGACTATATGATTGATAAAGAGATAGCGCGGGGTGAACTGGTAGAGCTAATGGCCGATAAACGTTTGCCGGTAGAGATGCCTTTCAGCGCGGTGTATTACAGCGACAGAGCGGTAAGCACGCGCATACGCGCCTTTATCGACTTCCTGAGCGAGCATATAAAAACAGCTCCCGGAGGAGCTGTGTGAGGGTTCGGGTTACAGAGGGAGGGTCTTATTAATCCCAGTCAGGGGCTAAACCTTCCGGGCTCACCAGGCGGTCGTTGCACTCCAGTGCTGCGATCGCTTTTTTATCATCGTCATCCAGATGAAGATCCAGCGCTAGCAGGTTGCTGGCCAGGTTTTCGCGCTTGGTTGATGATGGGATCACGGCATAGCCTTCACCCATTGCCCATGCCAGAATAACCTGCGCAGCAGTCGCGTTATGTTTCTCTGCGATACGGATAATTACCTCGTCTTTCAGAGCCTTACCGTAGGCCAGCGTCATGTAAGAGGTAATATGGATCCCGTGCTGTTTTGCCCAGTCCACGACTTTGCGGTTTTGCAGGTATGGAGACAGCTCGATCTGGTTGGTCGCAATATTCTCAGCGCCAACAGCGGCAATCGCCTTTTCCATCAGCGGGATGGTGAAGTTGGAAATACCAATTTCACGGGTCAGGCCCTGCTTTTTCGCTTCCAACAGCGCCTGCATGAACTCTTCCACAGAAACGGCATCGTTCGGTGACGGCCAGTGGATCAGCGTCAGATCGACATAGTCGGTACGCAGTTTCTTCAGGCTCTCTTTCAGGCTTGGAATGAGCTTGTCTTTGCTGAGGTTTTCGATCCAGATTTTGGTGGTGATGAACAGTTCATTACGCGGTACACCGCTCTCTTCAAGAGCCTGTCCAACGGCAGCTTCGTTTTCATAGATCTGTGCCGTATCAATTGCGCGATAGCCAAGTTCAAGAGCGCTTTTAACTGATGCGATAACTACGTCGTCTTTCAGGCGGAAAGTGCCAAGACCGAATGCAGGGAGAGTCATAATATTCCTCAATCGTTATGTTCGTTAACTGAGGACGATTATCGCTGGCGGTGTTATAGAGAAAAAGATCGTAAAACGCAGAGGATTTTTGCTAATTTCGCAATAATTAATCGTCAGATATGAAAAAAGCCCTGAGCGTTAACTCAGGGCTTTTAATAAGTGGCGGAACGGACGGGACTCGAACCCGCGACCCCCTGCGTGACAGGCAGGTATTCTAACCGACTGAACTACCGCTCCACCGAAGACTGCTTGTAA
>NZ_JADBQK010000013.1:0-43168 GCF_014895885.1 Enterobacter cloacae complex sp. P17RS | reverse complement strand
GGTGACCACTGGCACGCCACGGCTGAACTGTATAAATAAACCCTCGTCGTATCTCATCATACGACTTGCCCCTGGCCTCGTGGTCAGGGGCTTTTTTCATTTAATGCCGCGCGTTAAAGCGAAGCTGTCCTTCAAGCTCTTCCTCCGCTTCATCGAAGAGTAATATCAGCGCGCCGAAACGTCTGCGCAGCTTATCGGGCAGATGGATAAACTCAATCTCCAGCGGTAGCGGCAGCATGCTGCCGGTGACCACGTCCCACAGCGTATCCAGATTGGTCACGCTTTCCCGTTCAAGATCAAACGCCCGGATAAATTCCCGATAAAAGTCTTCCTGACTGTCGATTTCGTCAAAATCAAAAGTATAGGTTTTCATTGCCAGCCACCCAGTCCAGGCGGGCGGCAGATGCCGCCCAGTCTATTATAATCCCCCGATATGCAGGGTTTTAACTTCCAGATACTCTTCCAGCCCCAGCACGGATCCCTCACGTCCAAGACCGGACTCTTTTACGCCGCCGAAAGGCCCCAGCTCGGTGGAAACGGTGCACTCGTTAATGCCAATCATCCCGCTCTCGATGGCCTGTGAAACGCGGAAAACCCGGGAAAGGTTCTGGGTGTAGAAGTAAGCTGCCAGCCCGTAAGGCGTGTTATTCGCACGCTGGATGACTTCATCTTCCGAGGTGAAGCGGAAACACGCCGCAACCGGACCAAACGTCTCTTCTTCTGCCAGCTTCATGCCTTCGTGACAGTCGCCCAGCACGGTTGGCATCCAGAAATTACCGCCCAGCGGATGGGGTTTGCCGCCTGCCAGCACGGTCGCCCCTCGTGTGACAGCATCTTCAACATGCTCACGGACCTTGTCGACCGCGGCGGATTCAATCAGCGGCCCGACGACGACGCCGTCCTCAAGGCCATTCCCCACCTTAAGGGCATTAACCGCATCTGCGAGCTTATTCACAAACTTGTCGTAGACGGTTTCCTGAATGTAGAAGCGGTTCACGCTGACGCAGACCTGCCCGGCATTGCGGAATTTATTGGCGATCGCGCCTTTTACCGCAGCCTCGATGTCAGCATCCTCAAAGACGATATACGGAGCATTTCCCCCCAGCTCCATCGAGACTTTTTTCATGGTTTCTGCGGCGTTGCGCACCAGCGTTTTGCCGACGGAGGTCGAACCGGTAAAGGAGATTTTACGCACGTCGTGGCTGGCCATGATCGCATCGCTGATTTCATGGGTATTTCCGGCCACCGCGTTGAGCACACCGTCGGGCACGCCCGCCTGTTTTGCCAGCGTCAGCAGCGCAAAGGCGCTGAGCGGCGTGTTATTGGCCGGTTTGATGACACCGGTACACCCGGCTGCCAGCACCGGGCCTAGCTTGCGGGTGAGCATCGCCATCGGGAAGTTCCACGGCGTGATGGCCGCGACCACGCCGATGGGTTCACGGGTCGCCAGAATGCGCGAGCCGGGCTTGATTGGCGGAATAATCTCACCGTTCGCGCGCTTGGCCTCTTCGGCAAACCACTGGATAAAGCTGGCGGCATACTCCACTTCCCCTTCAGCCTCTTTCAGGGGCTTGCCCTGCTCGGTGGTCATTAGCCGCCCGAGCCAGCTTTTATTTTCAATAATCAGTTCGTACCAGCGGTACAGAATCGCCGAACGCTCTTTCGCGGTTTTGGCACGCCATGCCGGGAAGGCTTTGGTGGCCGCTGCGATCGCTTCTTCGGTTTGCGCTTTACCCGCTTTCGCAACTTTAGCGATGACCTCACCGGTCGCGGGGTTCAGCACATCAAACGTTGTGTCCAGCGTTTTCCAGATGCCGTCGACCAGATAGCCGGTCTGAAAAAGGGTGTTGTCCTGAAGCGCCTGAGTCGTCATGTGTCCTCCCTTCCTGAATGTAAGTACGTGCTGGAATAAGTATAGCCACAAAAAAACCGGCGCTTTTGGCGTCGGTTTTTTTACTTCAGTCAGTTATCCGTGAGGGCATTCTGGTAGCGATGCAGCATAAACACCAGCCGCCCTACCGGCTCGGTCACCTGTGGCGGCGCTTGCCAGTGCTTGAGCTTTTCCTGATAAATATCCAGTTCTTCAAGCAGTTGGGTAAAGTAACGACGGCGTTTGTCGTCACTGCTGGCGGAAAGCACATGGTCGGCGGTACGACGCAGCTGACGGTGGAATGCCGAGAGATCGTCGTTGATCGGCACCGGCGCGTTGCGCAGACGCTGGTGCGCGATGATCATGGTTAACGCCAGGCGGAACTTCGCTATGTCGCCCGGGAACTTGTTCAGCAGTAAAAACAGCTGCTGGTAGAGCGCGGGCAGGTGGTTCTCTTTACGACGCGCGGTATTGGTAGTCATCGACGACACGGCAGCCGATACAAACTGGTTCAGCAATACGCGCCCCGTCCGCGCCTGCGAGTTATCCCGAACCAGCAGAATCACCATCATCGCCAGGAAGCAGCCCACCAGCTGACCCAGCGCGCTGTCGAGGAACTGGCTGAAGTGGAAGGTCATCGGGTTATCCAGCACGATGATGTTAATCGTACTCGCCAGCGCCCCCAGCGATCCCAGGCGGCGCTTTTGCACTTCAATGCCGATAAAGAACGCCATCACCGCCAGGCTAATACAGAGCAGCAGCATGCTCTGCTGCGTCGACGGGATGATGACCAGGAAATAGAGCGCGCCTATCGGCAGCGCGGCGATGGTGCCGTAGAGGAAATCAATGGCGACCATGCGCGGGTTAGGCAGACGCATCGCCAGTGCGGTCACGACGGCAATCATCACCATCGCGCCGCTGCCGGACGTCCAGCCCGTCCACAGCCAGAACAGCGTGCCGAGCATACAGGCAAGCGTGGTACGCCAGAAGTTGACCATCGCGTGATGGCGCTCGGCAGACTCCGCCTTGATCACCACTTCGCCCTGGAGCACCTCTTCTTCCGCCGCGCTGATTTTGGTGTTACCGATCACGCCGCGCTTAAGCAGCAGATAGCGCGTTGCGGCCCCAACCCAGGTGTAGATCGTCACCGGCGTCTCGCGCTCCCCGGTCCAGGCAATCACCCGGCGCATGCGCTTAAGCTGCTTATGCACGTCCTGTACGGTCTCTACCGGCTCGGCAAACAGCTCACGGAACGTGTCGGTGACCGCTTCCGGGCGGGTGTTCTGGATAAGATAGGTTTCGCACGCCTGGGTAATCAGCGTTAAGGAGACGGTATTCAGGGCTTTAAGGCGACGATTCGCCCGCGCCCAGCGAGACGACTCCATATTGAGGTTGCTGCGCATCCCTTCCAGCGCCTGCGTACGACGAACCAGCCCGCTCCAGGCTTTATCCACCTCTTCGCTGTCGCCGTGTTTAATGCACAACTGCATCAGCTGGTACTGGGCAACGATCAGCGCGTCCAGCTCGCGATCCACCTCTTGCTTGATCGAGCGCGGGGAGAAAAGCAGGTCAGCCACGATCGCGCAGACAATACCAATCACAATCTCGCTGCAGCGCTCCACGGCAAACTGCGGCGCGAGCAGCGGTTCGCTTTGGATGGTGATGACAATGATCAGCGCGGTATAGCCCGCCAGCCCCCAGGCGTAGGAGTTCTCGACTTTTACCAGAGACGAGACCCAGGTGCAGAAGCCCGCCCAGATGCAGCACACCATTAGCATCAGCAGCGGCGTGCGGATCATCAGAATAATAATGGTCAGCGCCGCGAAACAGCCGATAAACGTCCCGATGATACGTAGCATCCCGCGATAGCGGATCGCACCAGAGTAGGGTTCTCCACCCGCGGCGAAGGCAGGGCCCGCCGCGACAATCGCGGCGGTCAGCACCGCCCAGCGAGGGGTTTCAAGCTGGAAGTGGAAGCCAACGAACAGCGCCAGCACGATGGCGCACGCCAGCTTCACGGCGAAGCGAATGTGCTGGCTGGCGATGGAAAAGATACCCATGGCGATTAACCAAACTCGCGCAGGCGATGGGCAATTTTACGGAAGAGGGAGTCCTGGCTGGCATCCCGATCTTTTTCTCCGGTGATCACCACCGTCGCCGTGGTACCCGCTGGCCACAGGTTGCCCTGCTGCTCATCCAGATGAATACGTACCGGCACGCGCTGCGCCAGACGCACCCACTCCAGGTTAGAATCCACCGTCGCCATCCCTTTAGCATCGTTAGAGCTGCTGGAGTTGGTTACCCCTGCGGCGACGCTATCGACGGTACCTTTAAAGACGCGGTTGCTGCCAAGCGGCGTGACTTCTGCGCGATAACCCGGACGAACGCCCTCCAGCTTGGTCTCTTCCATATAGGCGAGCACGTAGAAGGAGTTCTGTTTAACCAGCGCCACGGCGGTTGAGCCACGGGTGATAAACTCCCCGGCATAGACGTTCAGGTTGGTCACCCAGCCATCGGCCGGCGCGCGGATCACGGTACGCTCCAGGTCGAGCTTCGCCAGATCGCGCGTTGCCTGCGCTTTCGCTAACTGGTGCAGCACGGTTTGCAGCACGTTGTTGGACTGGTCAATCTCTTCGCGGGACATGGCCTGAACGCCAAGCTGGTTACGACGGCCTGCCTCACGGCGTTTCTCTGCGGCCAGCGCCTGGTAATAGGCCACGTCTGCTTCTGCTTCCTCCAGCGCCTTCTGGTAACGAGGCTGGTCGATGGTGAACAGGACCTGATCTTTCTTCACCAGCTGGTTATCGTGAACGTTAACCGCCGTGATAAGGCCGGCCACGTCGGGGGCAATTGCCACCACATCGGCGCTAAAGCGCGCGTCACGCGTCCACGGTGATTCGGTGTAATAAACCCAGGCGCGAAAAATAGCGATGAACGCGAGGATAACCAGCGCCATGGTAATGGCGGTGCGGGAGATTTTTCTTGTTAGCGTTTTCACATCAACCTCAGACAAACATGCGCGATATCAGGTAAAACAGGCAGCAATACAGCGCGGTATTGAACAATGCAGGGTGCCAGACGAAATCGTAGATCCCAGTCGGGACCAGCACCTTGCGCACCAGCCAGAAGATCGCCAGTGATAAAAGAAGCTCGAAAAATATCGGTGGGAACGACAGACCGAACACCACGATAACGGGAAACAGACTCATGTTGACCTTGATAAGAGAGAGTGCAGGCTTCAGAATTTTTTAGCGCACGCCATCGCAGGAGAGCTAGAAACGCAGGGCGAGAATGGCGCAGCCGTTATGTAATTAATAATATATTAACGTAACTGTTATGCTGTTATCTATCATATGTGATCTAAATCACTTTTAAGCCAGAGTGAACAATGGAACGTTTAAAACGCATGTCCGTCTTCGCCAAAGTGGTTGAACTCGGCTCATTTACCGCCGCTGCGCGCCAGCTTCAGATGAGCGTCTCATCCATCAGCCAGACGGTGTCCAAACTGGAAGATGAGCTTCAGGTTAAGCTGCTCAACCGCAGCACCCGCAGCATCGGGTTGACGGAAGCCGGTAAAATTTACTATCAGGGCTGTCGCCGCATGCTGCATGAAGTGCAGGATGTTCACGAGCAACTCTATGCCTTTAACAACACGCCCATCGGCACGCTGCGTATAGGGTGTTCTTCAACTATGGCACAAAATGTTCTCGCTGCCATGACGGCGGACATGCTGAAAGAGTACCCTGGGCTTACCGTCAATCTGGTGACGGGCATCCCTGCCCCAGACCTGATCGCCGATGGATTAGACGTGGTGATCCGCGTTGGCGCGTTGCAGGACTCCAGCCTGTTCTCACGTCGCCTCGGAAGCATGCCAATGGTGGTCTGTGCCTCGAAGAGCTATCTGGCGCAGTACGGTGTGCCCGAGAAACCTGCCGATCTCGCTAACCACTCCTGGCTGGAGTACAGCGTCCGCCCCGATAATGAATTTGAGCTGATTGCTCCGGAAGGGATCTCCACCAGGCTGCTGCCGGAAGGCCGGTTCGTCACCAACGATCCGATGACCATTTCGCGCTGGCTGGTGGCCGGCGCCGGGATCGCCTACGTGCCGCTGATGTGGGTGATCAATGAGATCAACAGCGGCGTGCTGGAGATCCTCTTCCCGCGCTATCAGTCCGATCCACGCCCGGTCTACGCCCTGTATACCGAGAAGGACAAGCTGCCCCTCAAAGTACAGGTGTGTATTAACTATCTGACCGACTATTTTGTCGACGTAGCAGAGCTGTTTCAGGGAATGCGCGGTAGAAGAAAGGAATAAGTAATTAATTTCTGAAATATCCGCGCCATTAATATTTCAGGATGAAGCCGGCCTTCATCCAGGGATATTCTTTAGCTTCTATCAGGAATAGCGAATTGACACTGCCGCCGCCTGCCCTTTACCTTATAAACAGTCTGGCATTCAGACTGTTATTATTTTGTTGCTGATTTGAATAATAAAATGTATTTCGCAGGATGACGTTAAACAAGGAAACGAAATGAATCTATTTGAACAAACACCGCCGTCACGCAGGCGCTACGGACTCGCCGCGTTCATTGGCTTAATTGCAGGAATTGTCTCCGCGTTTGTCAAATGGGGAGCCGAGGTACCACTCCCGCCACGCAGTCCCACCGATTTATTTACCGGCGCATGCGGCCCTGAGCAATTAATAAGAGCCGCAGGCCAGATAGATTGCTCCCGCAATTTTTTAAATCCACCCTATGTTTTTTTACGCGACTGGCTGGGCGTAGTTGATCCTAACGCAGCAGTTTATACCTTTGCCGGACATATATTTAACTGGGTCGGCGTAACGCATATTATTTTCTCAATCGTCTTCGCGGTTGGGTATTGTGTCGTTGCTGAAGTCTTCCCGAAAATTAAACTCTGGCAGGGTTTGCTGGCGGGTGCATTGGCACAGCTTTTTGTTCACATGCTCTCCTTCCCGCTGATGGGGCTGACGCCACCGCTGTTTGATCTGCCCTGGTATGAACACGTGTCAGAGATCGTGGGTCATCTGGTCTGGTTCTGGTCGATCGAAATCATTCGACGTGACTTGCGTAACCGCATTACTCACGAGCCGGATCCGGAGATCCCGCTGGGTAACTTACGTTAAAAAAATGGCGCTACATCTGTAGCGCCATTTTTTATGTTTGCTCAGGTCAGGCCGTGCCGCCCACCGTCAGATTATCCACTTTCAGCGTTGGCTGACCCACGCCAACCGGCAGGCTCTGGCCTTCTTTACCGCAGACGCCCACGCCGTTATCCAGCTTCAGATCGTTACCAACCATGGAAATCTGCTGCATGGCTTCAATGCCGGAGCCAATCAGCGTCGCGCCTTTCACCGCTTTGGTCACTTTGCCCTTCTCGATCAGATACGCTTCTGAGGTCGAGAAGACAAACTTACCGGAGGTGATATCCACCTGGCCGCCGCCAAAGTTTGGCGCAAAGATACCGTAATCCACGGATTCGATAATCTCCTGCGGCGTGGATTTGCCCGGCAGCATATAGGTGTTGGTCATGCGCGGCATCGGCAGGTGCGCGTAAGATTCACGGCGGCCGTTACCCGTTGGCGCTACGCCCATCAGGCGCGCGTTGAGTTTGTCCTGCATGTAGCCTTTCAGCACGCCGTTTTCGATCAGCACGTTGTACTGGCCTGGCGTACCTTCATCGTCGATAGAAATCGAGCCGCGGCGGTCAAGCATGGTGCCATCATCCACTACGGTGCAAAGCTCAGAGGAGACGAGCTGTCCGATCTGGCCGCTGAACACGGACGTCCCACGACGGTTAAAATCGCCTTCCAGACCGTGGCCCACCGCTTCGTGCAGCAGCACGCCCGGCCAGCCTGCGCCCAGCACCACCGGGAATGTCCCGGCCGGCGCCGCAACAGCATTAAGATTCACCAGCGCCATGCGCACGGCTTCTTTAGCCCACGCGTCAGCGCGCGCTTCGCCGTCAACATCACCCAGGAACCAGTCATAGCCGAAACGACCGCCGCCGCCGCTTGAGCCGCGCTCGCGTTTGCCGTTGTCATCGACCTGCACGCTGATGGAGAGACGCACCAACGGACGCACATCGGCCGCCAGCGTACCGTCCGTTGCCGCCACCAGAATCAGTTCATACACACCGCTCAGGCTGGCGGAGACTTCCTGAACACGTTTGTCGGCAGCGCGCGCCACTTTGTCTACGCGGCGCAGAATGTCCAGCTTCTCTTCGCGGCTCATGCTCTGCAGCGGATCGATGCTTGTATAAAGTGCCGAATGCTGCACTTCACCCAGGGTTTTTACGCGACCGTCGCCGGCATCGCGCACAATGGTACGCGCGGCCTGCGCGCTCTGTTCAAGCGCGGCCAGGCTAATCTGGTCGGCATAGGCAAAACCGGTTTTTTCGCCGCTGATGGCGCGCACGCCGACGCCCTGGTCAATGTTATATGAGCCATCTTTGATGATGCTGTCTTCTAAAACCCAGGATTCGTGATAGCTCGACTGGAAATAGAGATCGCCGTAGTCGAGACGGCGTTCGGTCAGTTGACCAAGAATGGAGAACAGGTCCTGATGGCTCAGGCCGTTCGCTGCGAGCAAATGTTCACTTACCAGGTTCAGACTCATCGTATTGCTACTCGTTCGTTGCCGCCCGTGGCGGTATAAAGATCGTATTTATTGAGAGTGAGGCAATTACCAGCCCACGTCAAATCATTGCTGTGCATCTTTGCGCGGCTGGCGCAGCACCTCGTTAATCTGCGGTTTATCCACCGGACCGGTAATGCGGTAGCGCAGAATGGAGACCTTGCTCCACAGCGGCCCCAGCACTTTACTGGCGGCAAACACCGCCGCACCGACAATCGGGTTAACCACAAAGGCCGCCGCCACGCCCACGCTGGCGGAAATTTCCGGCGCCACCACGGCTTCCATATCCAGTTCGCGACGCACGAGGTTGACTGAGCCTTTCATGGCGATGTCCGCTTCCAGCCCATCCACCAGCGTGTCGTCCGTGTGCAGAACGCCGTCCTTGATCCACGCCGTACTGCGGATGGAATCGTAATAGAAACCTTCGCTGAAGGTGTCGCTGAAATCGAAGCGCAGCTTGCGAAGCAGCGCATCAAAACTCAGCAGACGCAGGATCTGCCCGGCACGCCCCGTGCTCACGTCGGCGATCTCACCTTTGCCAAAGTGTGTTTTCAGAATACCGTTCAGTGACGCTTCGTCCGGTGTCCACGGCGCGGCACGCCAGTGAAGATCGTAATTAACGTTAAACGAGGAGCCGCGCAGCGGCGTGCTGATGCCAAAGAAGTTGGCTGCCGCATCCAGCTTGTTGCCTTTAATGTCCCCCTTCAGAGACGTGCGCTGCTCGCCCGGGTTATTCACCCACTCTCCACCCGCCGTCATGCGGCCAAAGCCGGTGTCGATCAATCCGCCGGAGAGCTTGAGCGTATTCCCCTGAATGGCAAAATCACCGTCGATACGGCCATATTTTTGCCCCCACAGCCAGCATTCCGCGCAGCGCAGCTGCAGATCGGGCCAGCCGCTAAAATCGACGCGGGTAGTATTACTCAGCGGCGATGTATTCGCCGGTTTATCTTTACTCGCAGCAGCCGGGTTGTAGTAGAGATAGCGGATCGCTGCCTGCCACGGCGCGTTATTGCGCATGGTCAGCGTGCCGTTGATCTCCCGGCCCTGCGCCTCCACTTTTGAGCCGTTAGCGGTTGGCTGGGAGACAATGCTCAGATTGTTCCACTGCTGTCCGCCCAGCATCAGCGACGGCGTGCGTACGGTAATGGTCTGCGGGAACTGGGCGGCCTCATCAACGTTTTGCCCAACGCCTTTCTGGAACAGCGCCAGCCACTCCGCGCCATCCATCGGCGGGAGATTCAGCTCAACGCCCGCATGCTCAGGCAACGGCGGCGTGGTTTTGCTGTCCGTCGTCCAGATGGCTTTGTCGAGGGTAAGCTTGCGGTTAAGCAGCCAGCGGCTGTTAAAGTGGTTTGTTCCGCCCGCGCTTCCGGTCAGCGCGAAGCTGTCCAGATTGCCATCCACGTTAAGCTTCACCGGCAGCGGCTGTCCCGCCTGTTTATCCAGCGGCGCAGGCAGCTGGCTTTGAAGATTCTTCAGGTCACCCGTAATGTCGACCTTATAGTGTGCACCCGCGTGATAAGGCAGGTCGATTGCCACTTTGCCCTGCCAGGCGACCGCGCCCGCTACTGACGCCTCAATCGGCTTCGGCAGGACGTCCATACGCGACGGCTGCCAGTTGCCGTCCAGATTAACGGCCACCTGATAAGCCTTTTGCCCCTCGGCTGTTGAGAAGTCGATATTCACCGGCTGATTAAACCAGCTGGCGGTCAGCGGCTCGCTTTTCAAATTACCGTTCACAAAGCTGAACTGTCCGCTGAGGTCTTTCAGGGTGCTATCAAGCGGTTTAATGTACAGGCTGTTGTTCTTCAGACGGACGTCACCTTTGGCGGTGGTCATTTCACCGTCCAGCGGGATATCAAGATGTAAGCGAGCATTCACATCGCCATCGAGCTGGAGCTGCTGAAGGGTCGCCGCCAGCGACTCTTTGAGTGGCGTCTCCTCAAAGTACGGCCCCACCGCTTTCCCCGGGCCGTTGATGTCGGCATCAATCAGCAGCTTCTCTTTTGAGTAGTCCGGGATGTTGGCCGTCAGGTTGCTGGCCGTTACGCCTCCCAGCGCAACGCTGTCCGCCTTCATCCATAATCCGTCGTTGAGGAAGTTAAGCTCGATATCCAGGTTTTTCAGCGCGGGCCAGCCCGGCTGGAACGCGAAGGTGGCGTCGTGCAGCGGCACCAGCACCTGGAACTGCCCCTCATTATGTTTGTACGGGAAAAGATGCGGGTTACCGCCGTAGACCAGCGTGGCGTTTTCCGCCTGACCGCCCTGAATTGCGCCGCTCAGATAGTCGACCAGCGCTTTACCCATCAGATTTTCCGGGAAATAGCGCCAGGCCTGAGAACCGTCATCGGTACTGATCCCGGCCAGAATGCCCAGCCACGGTTCGTCACCCTGCGGCTGTAAATAGCGGAAGTCACCCCGCGCGTGTACCGCTTTGGCTTTGACGTCGATATGGCGACCATCAAGCTGGAAGCCCTTATCGTTACGGAGCCAATTAAGCACCGCGCTGCCCTGCTCAATTTCCAGCGGCGCGCGGAAGACCGTCTCGTAAGGCATTTTAGCGTTGTGCATATCGGCCGTCAGCCTGCCGTTCTCCACGCTGCCTTCCAGCTTGCCGCTGAAATGCTCCGCGCCCGGCAGCATCTTCCACTGCTTCCAGGCAAGATCTTTCCATGTTGCCTGGAAACGGGTTTTTTCCGTCGCCTGAAGCGGGATATCCAGCGCCAGAGAATCAATTTTTCCGCTCGGCTGCGTTGCCAGCCAGATCTCGCCCAGGTCCGGAGAGAGCTTTGCCGCCATGGAGCGCAGGCCTTCAATGGCCGCCAGATCCAGGTTGCTGGCGCGGATGCGCAGCTCATCGCTGCGTTTATTCGCCGCGCCGCCCACGTCCTGCTCCGGCATCCAGGCCAGCGTCAGCGCACCGCGCGGCCACGGCTTGCCGTCCATCGTGATGCGCGTATCCGGGATGGCGAACTGCCAGCCCTCTTTTTCCTGCGTCACGTGCGCGGTGAGGTTATCGACGGAAAGCTGATGCTGCTGTCTTTCACCCTTCCAGCTCGCGCCCCCTTGCTTCAGCCAGATATCGCCGCTGGCAAATTTCCCTTTCGTCAGGGTCATCCAGCCCTCAAGGCTGAAACGGGCGGTTTCCAGCTGCATGTTTTGCTGCAGCCAGTCGCCGAGCCAGGGCTTTACATCCACATCGTCGGCCTGCAGCCAGACTTTGCCGTTGTTTAACAGGCCGTCATCGTCACGCAAGTCCATACGCACCTGCATGACGCCGTGCTGGCCGTTCAGGCTGGAAAGATTGACCTGCCCCTCGGCGCGGTGTCGATCCTTGCCGTTAAGCCAGGTCAGCTGCGGGATCGCCAATTCGGCGCGCTGGCCAGAAAGGGTAATAAAGCTCACTTCGCTGTCGCGCAGATCGAAATGATCGAACTGGCGGAGGAAGAGATCGCTGAAGCGGTTGGCTTCCAGGCCCTGATTGTTATCACCGCCCGTCAGCGGCGTATTGGTCAGAAACTGGAGTTGATAAAAGGTGAGATCGCGAAACTGCCAGCGCAGATGCAACAGGCTTTGCCAGACGTCCAGCGCCAGGGTTACGCGTTTGATTTTGAGATGACCGCCATCTTTCAGGCTGGCGTTGATGTCACGGACATCCAGCGTCGGGCCAAAATTCTGCCAGCTGGCGCTAACCTGGCTTACGTCGACCGGCACGCCGGTGGTGGATTCGATTTTCGCCAGCAGCTGCGGACGCCAGCTGTCCAGATGCGGTAAAACGAGGCGTAGCCCGCTCACGAGCAACGCGACAATCACGACCAGCGTTGCCCCTGTAAGCACTAAAATCCCCGGCAATCGCCTCACGCATCTCTCCTTGTCAGCTTTCGTCACGCAGCGTACTGCGTTTTACATCATTACGACGTCAAACTGCTCCTGGTTATAGAGCGGTTCAATTTGTACTTTTACCTGTTTGCCGACAAAGATTTCCACTTCCGCCAGCGCGTGCGACTCTTCGCCTTTCAGGGCTTCAGCCACCGCAGGGGAAGCATAGACCAGAAAACGGTCTGAGTCGTAGGCATGATGGACACGGACAATTTCACGCATGATCTCGTAGCAGACCGTCTCCACCGTCTTTACCGTTCCGCGTCCATGGCAGGTTGGACACTCATTACACAGGACATGTTCCACGCTTTCGCGGGTCCGTTTCCGGGTCATTTCCACCAGGCCGAGCTGCGAGAAGCCATTGATGCTGGTCTTCACGCGATCTTTACTCAGCGCCTGCTCCAGCGAGTGCAGCACGCGACGACGATGGTCTTCATTACTCATATCGATAAAGTCGATGATGATAATGCCGCCGAGGTTGCGCAGACGAAGCTGACGCGCAATCGCCTGCGTGGCTTCGATGTTGGTGTTGAAGATGGTGTCGTCCAGATTGCGATGACCGACAAACGCGCCGGTGTTGATATCGACGGTGGTCATCGCTTCGGTCTGATCGATGATCAGATAGCCGCCGGACTTCAGTTCGACCTTACGCTCCAGGGCTCGCTGGATCTCGTTTTCGACATCATAGAGATCGAAGATCGGCTGACGCCCGGTGTAATGCTCCAGCAGGCCCGGCATTTCCGGGATGTATTCAGCGGTAAACTCCAGCAGCGCTTCATACGTCAGGCGAGAGTCCACGCGGATGCGGTCGAGCTGCGCGTCGGCAAAATCACGCAGCACGCGCTGCGCAAGCGCCAGCTCACCGTATAGCTGGTAGCGAGTCTGGTTGCGTTTTTTACGCTCCATCACTTTGGTCCAGACGCGCTTCAGGTAAGCCGCATCCGACGCCAGGTCTTCTTCGCTGATCCCTTCTGCAGCGGTACGGATAATAAACCCGCCCTGTTCATCGCAGTAGGCGCTGACCACTTTCTTCAGCCGCTCGCGCTCGCTTTCGCTCTCAATACGCTGCGAAACGCCCACGTGCGACGCGCCGGGCATAAAGACCAGATAGCGGGAAGGTAAGGTAATGTCGGTGGTCAGACGGGCACCTTTGGTGCCAAGGGGATCTTTCACCACCTGCACCATTAAGTCCTGGCCCTGACGCACCAGCTCGGAAATGTCGCGCACGGCAAACTGCTTTTGCTCTTCGCCCGCGACGCACTCGGTGTGCGGCATGATGTCGGAGGCATGTAAAAATGCCGCCTTATCCAGTCCAATATCTACAAAAGCCGCCTGCATACCCGGCAGTACACGACTGACACGACCTTTGTAGATATTGCCTACTATTCCGCGCCGTGCTTCACGCTCAATATGAATTTCCTGAAGAATGCCACCGTCAATATAGGCCACACGGGTTTCCGATGGCGTTACGTTTACCAACAATTCAGCCGTCATAATTATCCCTTCCCTCACGCAGTGAGTTAAAATTGCTCAGCAACTCATACGTTTCCACCAGCGGTAAGCCGACTACGGCGTGATAGCTGCCATTAATCTTCCTGACAAAACAGCCACCCAACCCTTGAATACCGTATGCACCTGCTTTATCCATCGGTTCACCGCTGGCAATATAAGCGGCGATCTCGTCGTCGGTAATCACTCTGAACGTGACATCCGTAACCACCAGGCAATCCAGTACGTGCTGGCTGTCCGCCAGCGCGACGGCCGTCATCACCTGGTGCGTTTGCCCGGACATCTTGCGCAGCATGCGCGCCGCATGGCCGGCGTCATGCGGTTTCTCGAGGACTTCACCGTTAAGGATAACGATGGTATCTGCTCCCAGCACGGGCAGATCGCGCGGCACACAGGCCACGCCCGCCTGCGCTTTCTCGCGTGCCAGGCGAGACACGTACTGCTGGGCACTTTCGCCCTCAGCACGTTTTTCTTCAATGCCGGTCACGATGCGTTCAAAAGAGACCCCTAACTGCGTCAGGAGTTCCTGACGGCGCGGGGAGCCGGAAGCAAGATACAGAGACGTCATAGAAACCTTTTATTGCACAGCAAACTGCTGGCGAACCTTACGCATCAGCAGGAATAGCCACGGCCAGAGCACACCGTTTACTACACTACTCCAGAACACTTCCGGTCGGAAAGAGACGTTGATCACTAAAAACTCTGCCCAGAAAACAACGATATCCGCAGCAAGCGACAACAGCATCACGACCAGGGCCTGTTGCCAGAGCGCGAGGTTACGGAAGAGCTGGAATTTCAGTGCGACGAGGTACGCAATAATGCTCATGGACAGGGCGCGCACGCCCAGCGTAGAGCCACTAATGAGATCCAGTATGGCACCCATCACAAAACCCGTGCCGACATTTACGCGATGCGGCAGGGCAAGGATCCAGTAAAGTAAAATGAGCAAGACCCAGTTTGGCCGGAAAACGAGAATGTTATCCGGCCAGGGCATAATCTGCAGCAACAGTGCAATGAGGAACGAGAGCCAGATGACCCAGCGTCCCTGGCTACGATAGCTTGCCACTACTGCCCTCCCGAAGAGAGTTTAGGCGGTGGCGGCGCATCAGGCTGCGGCTGCGTTAACCCGGTTGCCGGCGCAGGCACGGGCGCAGGCGGCCCCATAGAGTCCGCTGGCGGAAGAACCTGCGGCATCATCTGCATCAGGCGTTCGTTCGCCACGCGATGCACCTCTTCAGGCGTCATCGGGTTAGCACCGTTACGATCGGCACCCCAGAGCAGCAGCAGATAGCGCAGACGCTGTAAACCGGCGGTTGGACGGGCCTGAATCACGGTGTATGCACGCTGCGTATCCAGCTTAACCGAAGAAACCACCGCAACCGGGTAACCTTCAGGGAAGCGTCCACCGAGACCGGACGTCACCAGCACGTCGCCGACACGGATGTCCGTGTTAGCAGGCAGATGTTCCAGCTGCAGATCGTCCGTGCAGCCGTTACCGGCCGCAATCACGCGGATATCGTTACGCAGGACCTGGATCGGCAGTGCGTGGGTGGCGTCGCAAATCAGCAGCACGCGGCTGGTCAGTTTGGCGACAGCAACGACCTGGCCTACTACGCCCTTATCACTGATGACGGGCTGACCTTCATACACCCCGTTCACGCTCCCTTTGTCGATCACAACCTGATCGCTGTAAGGGTCG
Organism: Enterobacter cloacae complex sp. P17RS; assembly: GCF_014895885.1. NCBI lineage: Bacteria > Pseudomonadati > Pseudomonadota > Gammaproteobacteria > Enterobacterales > Enterobacteriaceae > Enterobacter > Enterobacter cloacae complex sp. P17RS. The sequence goes on along the minus strand of NZ_JADBQK010000013.1, from coordinate 27,551 downwards.
TTCACGGTGGAGATCACCTGGGTAACCATCTTCTGCTCGTCCTGACGCAGCGGCGAGCCGAGCAGTTCACGCAGACGCGCGTTTTCCTGCTTGTATTGCCCCAGCATCAGCAGTTCGCTGTTTTTCAGCAGCAGTTCCTGGCGTAATGCCCGGTTTTCAAGTTCGAGCTGGTCTCGTGAAGACAGCGTTTGAGAAACGGAGTCGAGCAGTTCACGGGGACCATTTGATATAAAGTAGAAAGGACTGACGGCGGTATCCATGTACGTTCGGATCTGGCTGAACGTACCGAGGCGGCTATCGGCAATAATGACGCCAAGCGCAACCAGAACCGCCAGAATGAGGCGAAACTGTAGCGATGGGCCACGGCTAAAAATTGGCTTCATAGGCTATGCGTATTCTCGTGTCAGAGAGAAAGGGTAGCGATTCGCTACCCTTTCACCATGACTACTCTTCGCTGAACAAGTCGCCGCCGTGCATGTCGATCATTTCCAGCGCCTTGCCACCACCGCGGGCGACGCAAGTCAGTGGATCTTCTGCAACTACGACAGGAATACCTGTCTCTTCCATCAACAGGCGGTCGAGGTTACGCAGCAGCGCACCACCACCGGTCAGAACCATACCGCGCTCGGAGATGTCGGACGCCAGTTCTGGTGGGCACTGTTCCAGCGCAACCATTACCGCGCTCACGATGCCCGTCAGTGGTTCCTGCAGTGCTTCCAGAATTTCGTTGGAGTTCAGGGTAAAGCCGCGTGGAACACCTTCCGCCAGGTTACGGCCACGCACTTCGATCTCTCGCACTTCATCGCCCGGATATGCAGAACCGATTTCGTGTTTGATACGCTCTGCGGTGGCTTCACCGATCAGAGAGCCGTAGTTACGGCGCACGTAATTGATGATGGCTTCATCGAAGCGGTCACCACCGATACGTACGGAGGAGGAGTACACCACGCCGTTCAGTGAGATAACGGCCACTTCAGTGGTACCACCACCGATATCCACCACCATAGAACCGGTGGCTTCAGAAACTGGCAGACCCGCACCGATTGCCGCAGCCATTGGCTCTTCAATCAGGAACACTTCACGTGCGCCTGCACCCTGGGCAGATTCACGGATTGCGCGACGTTCTACCTGGGTTGCGCCAACCGGCACACACACCAGAACACGCGGGCTTGGGCGCATGAAGCTGTTGCTGTGAACCTGCTTGATGAAGTGCTGAAGCATTTTTTCAGTCACGAAGAAATCAGCGATAACGCCGTCTTTCATTGGGCGAATAGCGGCGATGTTGCCAGGGGTACGACCCAGCATCTGCTTCGCGTCATGACCCACTGCGGCCACGCTTTTCGGCGAGCCTGCACGATCCTGACGAATGGCCACAACAGAAGGCTCATTCAATACGATGCCTTGTCCTTTTACATAAATAAGGGTATTCGCGGTACCCAGGTCAATGGACAGGTCATTGGAAAACATGCCACGAAATTTTTTCAACATACTAAGGGATAATCCTGAAAGCTGGGGCGGAAAACAAAATCCGCTTACTTTACCAACCACACGCAGCAGCGACAAGGCGCAAAAATCATCTGCAACGGTGAAAATTTGTGCAGTACGTTTCCTGTTGTTACAAATTCATCCCCTGACTCCCTCAGGGCTGAGTAAACAGTCGTGTTCCTCACTGATATTTGTAACCCATTAAAGGTCGTTCACTGGCTTTTTGCTCGACATACTCAAAGCTACAGGCGCGATATTCTACGTGAAAACAACGTAAACGGCAGGTCAAACAGAGTATCTTTGCAAATATTTTTTCACGTTGGTGTCAAGCGACTGAGAGGCGGCAAAAAAATCGCCCTGACCGCCCGTCACTCCGCGCTCTGTTAACATCTGCCATTCGCCTCTGGAGCGCACGCCTGTGGCAAATACCTGTGTTCGCGTTCCCTTACACGCTTCAACCAGACTCTGAACCAGCAGCTGGTTTTCCGTGCGCTTCTCAATATTCCTTACCAGCCCCGGATGTAGCTTTAATAGCTCCACATCCAGCTCCTTGATCCAGTTGGTACTGACCAGCGTTAAACCCGCCTGCGTTACCGCGACACGGGCACCGAGCGCGTTGATCAAACGGACCACCGGACGCAACCGGCTGATGTGTTGACCCACATCCGCCTCAGCAAGTTCAAAAATAATGCGTTTGCGTTGCGATTTTTCGCATTGCATTAATGTATCACGCAGCCAGCGCTGAAAACGCGGGCGTATTAATGACTCAACGGTAACCTGTAACGCCAGATTCTCTTCAGGCCAGAATGATAAAAATGGAATCAAGCGTGTAATTTGCTGGCGGTCATACTCTTCGGAGAGCCCAAATTGCAGAACCATCGGCAGATATTCCGCAGAAATAACCTCTTCCGTCCCGTCGAAAATACGGCACATCAATTCCCGGTGGTGGACAAAACCGTTCTTCATGACCGCCGGTTTTTGATAAATACGCGGCCCGCCGCGACTCAGCATTTGCTCAATCAAAGTACGCCAGCGCACGTTTCCACGCCCTTTTTCTGGCAGCGAATCATCATAGATCGCCCATCCGTTCGCCCCTTGCAATACCGCGTTGCGGGTGGCCGCTTCCGCATGCTCCATCACCTGCTCTGTCGACTGTCCGCCGCGCCAGGCGCAAATTCCCATATGGACCATATCGTCTCTGTCGAGCATTTTGCTCTGCGGCAGCGCGTCGACGGCCTTAAGTAGCTGGCTGGCAATGCTTTCTGATTCCTTCAACGTGCGATGCGGCAGCAATACGGCAAAGTCGCTGCGGTGGTAGCGGGCCAGCAGCGCCCCCGGATAGCGCATAATAAAGGTGGAGAGCAGGTTGATCAGCGTAAAAAGATTTTCTTCCGCCGCCCGCTGCCCCCATGTGTCGCGCAGCAGATCGAAATCGGGCAGGCGAATCATCATCACCACCCCGTGCGTGCCCACTTTTTCCGGGTCGTCGAGCAGCGTGGCGAGTTGATTGTCAAAGAAAAGGCGGTTGTTCAGGCCGGTTTTATTATCCTGCGCGGCATAAGAGCGGATCAGCGTATCCATTCGGCTGCGCTGGTCGCAGGCAAACTGGATCTCTGAGAGCAGCGTATCCAGCGCGCTGCTGGCGCGTGAGGGCCATTCATGGACCGAGCCGCGAACCTGCGGGCCGCGTTCACCGTTCAGGATACGCACGGAGCGGATCTCCAGCAGTTCCTGGCCTGAAAGCTGGCGGCGCAGCCAGCGGACCGCGAGAAAAATCAGCAAAATAATGAAGGCGACGGCGACAGTGAGCGGCGCGGTGGTCATCATAGAACGGAAATAGCTGGCCATCGGATCGAGGTAGACCATGTGTATGGTCATCCCCGGATTTTTGAGGGAGTGCACCGTTACTTCCCGATACTGGCTCACCACGCCCGCAGGTCGATAGCTGTCCTGTCGTTCATGGCTTAAAACCGGATGCTTTCCCTGCTGGATGTCGACCTGAATAATATCAACCGGCACCATCAACTCATCCAGCTCCCGGGATAGCTCAGGAAGTGGAGTGGTCAGCAGACGCGTATCAATGACCGACGCAACGGACTGCACCCGGTTGACCAGTTTGTCCTGAATGGCGTTATAAAAGCTCAGAGAGCAACCAAGAAGCGTGACAAAGATGGTAAGCCCCGTCAGCAGGGTGATAAAAGCCGAGAACTTCGTCGTTAATCGCATCCTTGAGATTACTCCGTGGGTTGATGGGGTAGCGAGTAAGCGCTAACTTGCATTTCAAATGCGGCATACTACCAAACCTGGCGTATCTGGCAATTTATTGCGTTAAATCGGCATTGCTTTACCCTGAGCGAGTATAGTCTTCAGGAACTCTTTTCCAATCATCTGAGCCGTGAGGACCCCGTATGCAGGCTTTAATCTTAGAACAGCAGGACGGCAAAACGCTTGCCTCCGTACAGGACGTAGAAGAGACTCGCCTGCCGGAAGGCGACGTCACCGTCGACATCGACTGGTCCAGTTTAAATTATAAAGATGCGCTGGCGATCACCGGCAAGGGTAAAATCATCCGAAATTTCCCTATGGTGCCGGGTATTGATTTTGCTGGCCGGGTTCATAGCAGCGAAGATCCCCGTTTTCATGCGGGCCAGCAGGTGCTGCTCACCGGCTGGGGCGTGGGCGAAAATCACTGGGGCGGGCTGGCAATGCAGGCGCGCGTGAAGGGCGACTGGCTGGTGCCTATGCCGAAAGGCATAGATGGCCGCAAAGCGATGATCGTTGGTACCGCAGGCTTTACCGCCATGCTGTGCGTGATGGCGCTGGAAGAGGCGGGTGTTCGCCCCGAGTCGGGTGAAATTGTTGTGACCGGGGCCAGCGGTGGCGTGGGCAGCACGGCGGTCACGCTGCTGCACAAGCTGGGTTATCAGGTTGCGGCGGTTTCCGGCCGTGAAAGCACGCATGATTATCTGCGCCAGCTCGGCGCCAGCCGCATTCTTGGCCGCGATGAGTTTGCCGAGACCCGCCCGCTGGAAAAACAGGTCTGGGCAGGTGCAGTGGATACCGTCGGTGATAAGGTGCTGGCAAAAGTCCTGGCGCAGATGAACTACGGCGGCTGCGTGGCAGCCTGCGGCCTGGCCGGGGGATTTGCCCTGCCAACGACCGTCATGCCATTTATTCTGCGTAACGTCCGCCTGCAGGGCGTGGATTCCGTGATGACGCCTGCGGCTCGCCGTGCAGAGGCATGGGAGCGTCTGGTGCGCGATTTGCCGGAATCGTTCTATACCCAGAGCGCTACCGAAATTACGCTCAGCCAGGCACCTGAATATGCCAGTAAGATCATGGATAACCAGTTCCACGGCCGCGCGCTGGTGAAAATCGCCTAATCTTCAAATTTTCGTGACATATTCGCGCTAACGCTTCTCCTCCGTCATGCTTAGAAAAACGCATGACGGAGGATGCCATGAAAAACCGAAAACTGACGGAAGCCGACGTAACGTCTGAATCTGTCTTTATGTTACAGCGCCGCCAGATCCTGAAAATGCTTGGCATCAGCGCCACGGCACTGACGCTCTCTCCAGCGGCACACGCCGACCTGCTCGACTGGTTTAAAGGCAACGATCGCCCTAAGGCGCCTTCCGGTGCCCCGCTTACCTTTACCAAACCCGCAGAATGGCAAAACACGCTGGCGCTCACGCCGGAAGATAAAGTCACCGGCTACAACAACTTCTACGAATTTGGTCTGGATAAAGCCGATCCTGCCGCCAATGCCGGCAGCATGAAAACCGATCCGTGGACGCTGAAAATCGACGGTGAAGTGGCAAAACCTCTGACGCTGGACCATCACGATCTGACCACCCGCTTCCCGCTTGAGGAGCGTATCTATCGCATGCGCTGCGTAGAGGCCTGGTCGATGGTGGTGCCCTGGGTAGGCTTCCCGCTGCATAAGCTGCTGGCAATGGTTGAACCCACCAGCAACGCAAAATACGTCGCCTTCCAGACGCGCTACGCCCCGGACGAGATGCCGGGCCAGAAAGACCGGTTCATCGGCGGCGGGCTGGAGTATCCCTACGTTGAAGGGTTACGTCTTGACGAAGCCATGCATCCCCTTACCCTCCTGACCGTCGGCGTTTACGGCAAGGCGCTTCCGCCGCAGAACGGTGCCCCCATCCGTTTAACCGTGCCGTGGAAATACGGTTTCAAAGGGATTAAATCGATCGTCAGCATTAAGTTGACCCGCGAACGTCCGCCGACGACATGGAACCTGGCGGCGCCGGGTGAATACGGCTTCTTCGCCAACGTGAACCCGCATGTGGATCATCCCCGCTGGTCGCAGGCGACGGAACGCTTTATTGGCTCCGGCGGCGCGCTGGACGTGAAGCGCCAGCCCACGCTGCTGTTTAACGGGTATGCGGATGAAGTGGCGTCCCTTTACCGTGGCCTCAATTTACGGGAGAACTTCTGAGTGCGTTTAACGGCAAAGCAGATTACCTGGCTGAAAGTGCTGCTGCATTTAGCCGGGATACTTCCTTTTATCTGGCTGTTCTGGGCGGCCAGCCAGGGCCTCTTTAGCGCCGATCCGGCAAAGGATATCCAGCATTTTACCGGTCGGATGGCTCTGAAATTTTTGCTGGCCACCTTGCTCGTCTCGCCGCTGGCGCGCTACGCTAAACAGCCATTATTGATACGCACCCGTCGGCTTTTGGGGCTATGGTGTTTTGCCTGGGCGACCCTGCACCTCATCAGTTACGCCCTGCTGGAACTGGGAATTAACAATCTGACACTGCTTGGCCGCGAGCTGGTAACACGCCCTTACCTGATGCTGGGCATTGTTAGCTGGCTGATCCTGCTGGCGTTAGCGCTGACATCCACGCAGTATGCGCAGCGAAAGCTGGGCCGTCTCTGGCAGTTGCTGCACAACTTCGTCTATCTTGTCGCGATCCTCGCCCCCATTCATTATCTGTGGTCGGTGAAGATCCTCTCTCCGCAGCCGGTCCTTTACGCGCTGGCAGCCGTGGCGCTTTTAGCATGGCGTTACAAGAAGTTCCGCCAGTGGTTGCGATAGTTCGCGAAACTGTGCGTTTTCCCGCAGATTACCTCTCAACCGCAAATCTTTTTTGGATTGCGGTTGATAATCTTCCCTGATAAGACCAGTATTTAGCTGCCAAATGCTACGAAATCGTTATAATGTGCGACCTTGGTTCGCCTGACAGCGGTTTTAGGCCTCTGAAAAGGTGACATTTGCGCTTCGACGGTATATTTTGTTTTTTACCCGAAAATCGCAGGAGATAGCGGCATAATGACTGATAAGTTCCACATCTTAGTTTTAAACGGACCGAACCTGAACATGCTCGGCACCCGTGAGCCAGAGAAGTACGGCACGCTGACATTGAGCGAAATTGTTAACCGTCTGAGCACGGAAGCAGCCTCGCTGAATGTGGATTTGGATCATTTTCAGTCAAACGCGGAGTACGCAATCATCGACCGTATTCATCAGGCTAAAGACACTGTGGACTATATCCTGATCAATCCGGCCGCGTTTACGCACACCAGTGTTGCTATCCGCGACGCACTGCTCGCGGTGAGTATCCCGTTTATCGAGATCCACCTGAGTAACGTGCACGCCCGAGAGCCGTTCCGCCACCATTCGTATCTGTCGGATATCGCTGCTGGCGTTATCTGCGGACTGGGCGCAGACGGCTATTCATACGCTTTACAGACAGCGGTAAAACGCTTGTCACAATCACACTAAACAAGAGTACGGAACCCACTCATGGATATTCGTAAGATTAAAAAACTGATCGAGCTGGTTGAAGAATCAGGCATCTCCGAACTGGAAATTTCTGAAGGCGAAGAGTCTGTACGCATCAGCCGTGCAGCCCCAGCCGCTAGCTTCCCGGTAATGCAGCAAGCTTACGCTGCGCCAGTGCAGCAGCCTGCGCTTTCCGCAGCCGTTGCGCCAGCAGCAGCTGAAGCCGCACCTGCCGCTGCAGCAGAAATCAGTGGTCACATCGTACGTTCCCCAATGGTTGGTACTTTCTACCGCACCCCGAGCCCGGACGCGAAGGCGTTCATCGAAGTGGGTCAGAAAGTCAACGTAGGCGATACCCTGTGCATCGTTGAAGCGATGAAAATGATGAACCAGATCGAAGCTGACAAGTCAGGTACTGTGAAAGCGATTCTGGTCGAAAGTGGTCAGCCGGTTGAATTTGACGAGCCGCTGGTCGTCATCGAGTAACGAGGCGAACATGCTGGATAAAATTGTTATCGCCAACCGTGGCGAGATTGCACTGCGTATTCTTCGTGCCTGTAAAGAACTGGGCATCAAGACCGTGGCCGTGCACTCAAGCGCGGATCGCGATTTAAAACACGTATTGCTGGCGGATGAGACGGTCTGTATTGGCCCGGCTCCGTCCGTAAAAAGCTATCTGAACATCCCGGCTATCATCAGCGCCGCTGAAATCACCGGCGCGGTGGCAATTCATCCGGGTTATGGCTTCCTCTCTGAGAACGCCAACTTTGCTGAGCAGGTTGAACGCTCTGGCTTTATCTTCATCGGTCCGAAAGCCGACACCATTCGCCTGATGGGCGACAAAGTGTCTGCAATCACCGCAATGAAAAAAGCCGGTGTTCCAACCGTGCCAGGCTCTGACGGCCCTCTGACCGACGACATGGATGCTAACCGTGCTCATGCTAAACGCATTGGCTACCCGGTTATTATCAAGGCGTCCGGCGGCGGCGGCGGTCGCGGTATGCGCGTTGTGCGCAGCGATGCTGAACTGGCGCAGTCCATCTCCATGACCAAAGCGGAAGCGAAAGCGGCTTTCAGCAATGACATGGTGTACATGGAAAAATACCTGGAAAACCCACGCCACATCGAAATTCAGGTGCTGGCTGACGGTCAGGGTAACGCGATCTATCTGGCAGAACGTGACTGCTCCATGCAGCGTCGTCACCAGAAAGTGGTCGAAGAAGCGCCAGCGCCGGGCATTACCCCGGAACTGCGTCGCTACATCGGCGAGCGTTGCGCCAAAGCGTGCGTTGATATCGGCTATCGCGGGGCGGGTACCTTTGAGTTCCTGTTCGAAAACGGCGAGTTCTACTTCATTGAGATGAACACCCGTATTCAGGTTGAACACCCGGTTACCGAAATGATCACCGGCGTTGATCTGATCAAAGAGCAGCTGCGTATCGCAGCCGGTCAGCCTCTGTCCATCAAGCAGGAAGAAGTAGTGGTGAAAGGCCATGCGGTAGAGTGCCGTATCAACGCCGAAGACCCGAACACCTTCCTGCCAAGCCCGGGTAAAATCACGCGTTTCCACGCGCCGGGTGGTTTTGGCGTGCGCTGGGAGTCTCATATCTACGCCGGTTACACCGTACCGCCGTACTATGACTCAATGATCGGTAAGCTCATCTGCTACGGCGAAAACCGTGACGTGGCGATTGCCCGCATGAAGAACGCCCTGCAGGAGCTGATCATCGACGGTATTAAAACCAACGTTGATCTGCAGATGCGTATCATGAGCGACGAGCATTTCCAGAATGGTGGGACGAATATCCACTACCTGGAGAAAAAACTCGGCCTGAACGAGAAGTAAGAGAGCTGTGTTGCTAAAAGGCCGGATTATCCGGCCTTTTTTTATTTCTGGGGATCGCAAAGCCCCATCATGTACAATCCCCGCTTTCTGCATCCACAAGGGACAAAAAATGGACAAACGTTTTGTTCAGGCCCATAAAGAAGCGCGCTGGGCGCTGTGGCTGACCCTTCTCTATCTTGCTGCATGGTTAGTAACTGCTTACTTACCTGACTCCGCTATTGGCATCACCGGCCTGCCGCACTGGTTCGAAATGGCCTGCCTGCTGGTACCGCTGGTGTTTATTCTGCTGTGCTGGGCAATGGTGAAATTCATCTATCGCGATATTCCGCTGGAGGACGATGATGCAGCTTGAAGTCATTCTGCCGCTTGTCGCATACCTGCTGGTCGTGTTTGGTTTATCCATTTACGCCATGCGCAAAAGAACGACCGGTGCTTTTCTGAACGAGTATTTCCTCGGCAGCCGTTCGATGGGCGGCGTTGTGCTGGCAATGACGCTGACCGCGACCTATATCAGCGCCAGCTCGTTTATTGGCGGCCCCGGTGCGGCCTACAAGTACGGGTTAGGCTGGGTACTGCTGGCTATGATCCAGCTGCCTGCCGTCTGGCTCTCCCTCGGTATTCTTGGTAAGAAATTTGCCATTCTGGCGCGCCGCTATAATGCCGTCACGCTCAACGACATGCTGTTTGCCCGTTACCAGAGCCGCTTACTGGTGTGGCTGGCGAGCTTAAGCCTGCTGGTGGCCTTTATTGGCGCGATGACCGTACAGTTTATCGGCGGGGCACGCCTGCTGGAAACGGCGGCCGGGATCCCTTACGAGACAGGCCTGCTTATCTTCGGGGTAAGCATCGCGCTCTATACCGCGTTTGGCGGGTTCCGCGCCAGCGTGCTGAACGATACGCTGCAGGGAATGGTCATGCTCATCGGCACGATTGTTCTGCTGGTGGGGATTGTTCATGCGGCGGGTGGACTCACTCATGCGGTGGAAACCCTGGAAGCGATTGACCCGAAACTGATTTCACCGCAGGGCGCGGATGATATCCTCTCGCCGACCTTTATGACCTCGTTCTGGGTGTTAGTCTGCTTCGGGGTGATTGGTCTGCCGCATACCGCCGTGCGTTGTATCTCCTATAAAGACAGCAAAGCCGTTCACAAGGGCATCATCATCGGGACGATTGTGGTCGCGGTCCTGATGTTTGGTATGCATCTGGCAGGTGCATTAGGGCGCGCGGTGATCCCCGACCTTACCGTGCCGGATCTGGTGATCCCGACGCTGATGGTTAAAGTGCTGCCGCCCTTCGCCGCCGGAATTTTCCTCGCAGCGCCAATGGCCGCCATTATGTCGACCATTAACGCCCAGTTACTGCAAAGTTCCGCTACGATCATTAAAGATCTCTATCTGAACCTGCGCCCTGAGCAGGTTGAAAATGAACGTCGCCTGAAGCGGATGTCTGCCGTCATTACGCTGGTGTTAGGAGCTTTGCTGATGTTAGCTGCATGGCGTCCGCCGGAGATGATCATCTGGCTGAACCTGCTGGCCTTTGGTGGGCTTGAAGCCGTTTTCCTGTGGCCGCTGGTATTAGGTCTTTACTGGGAACGCGCGAACGCTGCAGGCGCGCTGAGCGCGATGATTGTTGGCGGTGTGCTGTATGCCATCCTTGCGACATTTAAGATTCAGTATCTGGGCTTCCATCCGATTGTGCCTTCGTTACTGCTAAGTTTACTGGCGTTTGTGGTGGGGAACCGTTTCGGTCAGCCCGCCCCACAACCCGCTATGATTTCTACTGATAAATAAAGAGTTTTGCCATGCCGTGGATCCAACTAAAACTGAACACAACCGGCGCGAACGCCGAAGAGCTAAGCGATGCGCTGATGGAAGCCGGCTCTGTCTCCATCACCTTTCAGGACACGCACGACACGCCGGTCTTTGAACCGCTGCCGGGCGAAACGCGCCTGTGGGGTGATACCGACGTGATCGGCCTGTTCGATGCCGAAACCGACATGAAAGAGGTGGTGGCGATTCTGGAAAACCATCCGCTGCTGGGCGCAGGCTTCGCGCATAAAATCGAACAGCTGGAAGACAAAGACTGGGAACGCGAGTGGATGGACAACTTCCATCCGATGCAGTTCGGCAAACGTCTGTGGATCTGCCCAAGCTGGCGCGAGGTTCCCGATGAAAACGCGGTGAACGTGATGCTTGACCCAGGCCTGGCGTTTGGCACCGGCACCCATCCAACCACGTCTCTGTGCCTGCAGTGGCTGGATGGTCTGGATCTGGAAGGTAAGACGGTGATCGACTTCGGCTGCGGTTCCGGGATCCTCGCGATTGCCGCTCTGAAACTGGGCGCGGCGAAAGCCATTGGGATCGATATCGATCCGCAGGCCATTCAGGCCAGCCGCGATAATGCTGAGCGTAACGGCGTGTCCGATCGTCTGGAGCTCTACCTGCCGGAAGCGCAGCCAGAAGCCATGAAAGCCGATGTGGTGGTCGCAAACATTCTCGCGGGCCCACTGCGTGAACTGGCGCCATTAATCAGCGTGCTGCCGGTTGAGGGCGGTCTGCTGGGTCTGTCCGGCATCCTGGCAAGCCAGGCGGAGAGCGTTTGCGAAGCCTACGCCGATCTCTTTGCGCTCGACCCGGTCGTCGAGAAAGAAGAGTGGTGCCGCATTACCGGTCGTAAAAAATAAGCATTTGGCGTGGTCCTCTGACCACGCCTTTTCTCCTCAATATTCCTCCCGCCCCTGACCTGCCTCCGGTAAAATAACCCCACAAATCATATTGATAACTTTTGATTTGGATAATAAAAATTCACGGGAAGAATATTATGAAACACGTTTATAGCAAGGCAGCGCTGTTAGCGCTGAGCATGATCTCGGCTTCAGCATGCGCATCACACTGGAGCTACAAAGGAGAAAGTTCACCGGAGCACTGGGGTGAACTGGATGAAGCGTACAAGACCTGTAACAGTGGAATGAACCAGTCTCCCATTGATATTGATTCAACCGCTAACGCCCATCTCTCCCCGCTGCAAACGCACTACGTTGACGGCCCTGTGACGCTGACAAACAATGGCCATACCATTCAGGCAAGCGAGCAGGCCGACACTCGCGACACTATCACGCTGGATAAGCAAACCTGGACATTACAGCAGTTCCACTTCCACGCGCCGAGCGAAAACACCGTACACGGCAAGCATTACGCGATGGAAATGCACCTTGTGCATAAAAATGCGAAGGGGGAACTGGCGGTGGTCGCGGTCATGTTCGACAAAGGGGCAGAGAACCGTGAACTTGATAAACTGTGGGACGTTATGCCTCAGCAGGCTGAGCTGAACGTCTCCATCAAGCAGGAGCTCAACCTGAATAAGCTGCTGCCGGAAGATAAAACGTACTGGCGCTTTAGCGGCTCGCTGACAACGCCACCGTGTTCAGAAGGCGTCACCTGGATCGTGCTTAAGCATCCTCTGACGGTCTCCGCCGGGCAGCTCGAGAAATTCACCCACACAATGCATCACGATAATAACCGGCCGGTACAGTCCCTCCATGGTCGTGTTATCCTCGAATAACGTCTATTTTTTGCCCTGAGATCATGTTCTAAAATGCGACGCAGATCGCAAAGAAGTGGGGAAATCTGCTGTTAAAAACAGCAGATTATCCCGCTCATCTGTCGCATTTATTCAGAAATGATGAGAAGTTACGGGAAATTGTAAGCGCACATAAAATAGCCATCAGCGCATAACTCAATGATTTCAATAATGAATAATTTTAAACGAAAAGATTGCGCGGCGATTCCTTGATCTACAACAGTGGATTGTTCAAAGTTTGGCCTTTCATCTCGTGCAAAAAATGCGTAATATACGCCGCCTTGCAGTCACAGTATGGTCATTTCTTAACTCATGCGCATCGGACACCACCAGCTTAGAAATCGCCTGATCGCAGCCCCAATGGCAGGTATTACCGACCGGCCGTTCAGGACGCTGTGCTATGAGATGGGAGCCGGTTTAACCGTATCCGAGATGATGTCGTCTAACCCGCAGGTTTGGGAAAGCGATAAATCCCGCCTTCGGATGGTGCACATTGATGAACCAGGTATTCGCACCGTGCAAATTGCCGGAAGCGTGCCTGAAGAGATGGCAGATGCCGCGCGTATTAACGTGGAAAGTGGTGCCCAGATTATTGATATCAATATGGGTTGCCCGGCCAAAAAGGTGAATCGCAAGCTTGCAGGTTCAGCCCTTCTGCAATACCCCGACCAGGTGAAAGCTATCCTGACGGCGGTTGTCAGCGCAGTGGACGTTCCTGTTACGTTGAAGATTCGCACGGGTTGGTCGCCGGAACACCGTAACTGTGTAGAGATTGCCCAACTGGCCGAAGATTGTGGTATTCAGGCCCTGACCATCCACGGACGCACTCGCGCCTGTTTGTTCAATGGTGAAGCTGAATACGACAGCATTCGGACAGTTAAGCAGAAGGTTTCCATTCCGATTATCGCGAATGGCGACATAACTGACCCGCTTAAAGCCAGGGCTGTACTCGACTATACGGGAGCTGATGCTCTGATGATAGGACGTGCAGCTCAGGGAAGACCCTGGATCTTCCGGGAAATCCAGCATTATCTGGACACTGGGGAGCTGCTTGCCCCACTGCCTCTGGCAGAGGTAAAGCGCTTGCTTTGTTCGCATGTTCGGGAACTGCATGACCACTACGGTCAGGCAAAAGGGTACCGAATTGCGCGTAAACACGTCTCCTGGTATCTCCAGGAGCACGCTCCAGATGACCAGTTTCGGCGCACATTCAACGCCATTGAGGATGCCAGCGAACAGCTGGAGGCGTTGGAGGCATACTTCGAAAATCTTGCGTAATGAAATAAAGAGCTGACAGAACTATGTTCGAACAACGCGTAAATTCTGACGTACTGACCGTTTCTACCGTTAACTCTCAGGATCAGGTAACTCAAAAGCCCCTGCGTGACTCGGTTAAACAGGCACTGAAGAACTATTTTGCTCAACTGAATGGTCAGGATGTTAATGACCTGTATGAGCTGGTACTGGCTGAAGTTGAACAGCCACTGTTGGACATGGTGATGCAATACACCCGCGGTAACCAGACCCGCGCTGCGCTGATGATGGGTATCAACCGTGGTACTCTGCGTAAGAAACTGAAAAAATACGGCATGAACTGATACTAATCAGTTAAATGCTTGTTTAAAAAGGCGCTACCTGGCATGGGGATGCGCCTTTTTTATTGTCTTATTCTTTCACCGTCAACGCTTTGTAAACCTTTGCTTATCCCGCTTTTAAACCGCTTCTTTTCGTGTATATTTCCACCATTTCAGTGGCTCTCTTCTCGCGGAATGACACAATGATTCGTAAATATTGGTGGCTGGTCGTCTTTGCAATCTCCGTTTTTCTATTCGATGCCCTCCTGATGCAGTGGATTGAACTGATGAGCACCGAAACCGACAAGTGCCGCAATATGAACTCCGTCAATCCGCTGAAATTAGTGAACTGTTCAGAACTCGATTAACACCCTGCCGTCACCAATCTCCCCGTATTACCCACTAAAAACGGGGATTTAAATCCCTTTGAGCCGTTACCTGACGGTGATAATGTCTCGCCCTTCTCAACCTCTCCTGCGTAACGTCATACTCGAGTAGAACCGACCATGCTGGTTAGCCAATATAACCCTATCCTAGTAGCCCTCTCCTTTGCTGTTGCCATCCTTGCTGCTTACACCGCGCTGAATATGGCTGCACGCGTCGCCGGGAGTCAGGGCGTCGCAGCGCGCGTCTGGCTGGCGGGAGGCGGTGTTGCGATGGGCATTGGCGTATGGGCCATGCACTTTATCGGCATGCTGGCGATGGATCTCTCCATGAGCATGAGCTACAACGCGACCCTGACGATTTTATCTATGGTCATCGCCGTGGGGTCGTCACTGTTTGCGCTATGGCTCGTCAGCTGTGAACAGCTGCGCATGCGCCGCCTGCTCCCCGGCGCTCTGGTAATGGGAATCGGTATTGTTGCCATGCATTACACCGGTATGGCGGCGCTGGAGGTGAGGCCGGGGATCGTTTGGGACACGCTGTGGGTGGCTATTTCGGTCGTGATTGCGCTTGTCGCTTCGCTTGCAGCATTGTGGCTGACCTTCCGCCTGCGCCACGAAGCCGCTCAGGTGGTGCTGATGCGCCTGGGTGCCGCCATCACGATGGGAATTGCTATCGCCGGTATGCACTACGCCGGGATGAAGGCCGCGCAGTTTCCAATGTCCACCATGGTTCACCATCAGGGTATTAACGGCAGCTGGCTGGCCGTGCTGGTCAGCGTCGTCGCGCTCTCTATTCTTGGGATCACCCTGCTGGTGTCGATGCTGGATGCCCGCCTGCAGGCACGAACCGCCCTTCTGGCCTCGTCGCTGGCAGAAGCGAACCGGGAACTTGCGCAGCTGGCGCTGCACGATACGCTGACGCGTCTGCCCAACCGTATCCTGCTGGAGGACCGGCTCGATCAGGCCATCAGCAAAGCTGACCGTGAAGGTACCCATTTCGCCCTGATGTTCATGGATCTCGACGGTTTTAAAGCCATCAATGACGCCTACGGCCATGATGTCGGTGACAGGCTGCTGGTCGCCGTTACGCAGCGTCTGCTGCATCTCCTGAAGGGCCAGTTTACCCTTGCACGCATTGGCGGCGATGAGTTTGTTCTGCTGGCTGAGGGAGAAGGTCCGGACGATGCGGCCTCGCTGGCAAATTCGCTGGTGCGGGCGATCGATAGCCCGTTCACTCTCGACCCCTACGAACTGGTGGTAACGCTTAGCATTGGTATCGCCCTGTACCCTCACGACGGCAAAACCGAACGTGAGCTGATGTTTAACGCCGACGCGGCGATGTATCACACCAAGCATATGGGCCGAAACGGCTATCACTTTTTCCAGCCCTCCATGAACACTCTGGCGCAGACCCATCTTCAGTTAATGAACGATCTGTGGATGGCCGTCGATCGTAATGAACTGCGCCTGCTTTATCAGCCAAAGTTTCACGCGCCCGCGGGCCCTCTCCTCGGGTTTGAAGCGCTGCTGCGCTGGCAGCATCCGAAGCAGGGTTTACTGACGCCGGATCTTTTCCTGCCGCTGGCGGAAAAAACCGGGCTTATCATCCCTATTGGTAACTGGGTGCTCAATGAAGCCTGTCGCCAGCTGAGAGAATGGCATCTACAGGGGCATCGAAACTGGTCAATGGCAGTAAACCTGTCGACGCTGCAGTTCGAACAGCCCTCGCTGGTTAAAACAGTGCTCGACTGCCTGGAGCGTCATCACGTCCCGCCGGAAATGTTGATCCTGGAAGTCACGGAAACTACGGCGATGAGCAACCCCGATGAGAGCGTGCGGGTGCTGACAGAGCTGACGGATGCTGGGGTGAAAGCCTCGATTGATGATTTTGGGACCGGATATTCGAGCCTGCTGTATCTCAAGCGTTTACCGGCCTGTGAACTGAAGATAGACAGAGCGTTTGTGAAAGAGTTAAGCGGTGAAAGCGAGGATGCCACCATTGTCTCTGCGATTGTGGCCCTCGCGAAAACGCTCAACCTGAAAGTCGTGGCCGAAGGTGTGGAAACCGAAGCGCAGCAAGCCTTTTTGACGGAGCTGGGCTGTAATACCTTACAGGGTTATCTGTTAGGTAAACCCGCCAGCGCGCAGACCATCGAGGCGCTTTGTGCACGGGGTGAAATGTTGCCAGGCGCTGAGCCGTAATCATTATGAGGCGACACGCGCAAGAGGGGGAGTGTCGCCAGAATACTGTCGACCAGGGCTGGCGCCTGCTGATAAAGATTAAAACTGTCGGTATTCATTAACCAGTTTTTAATGATGCCGCTAAAAAAACCGTGGAATACGATCATGGTCAGCTCAACGTTCACCTGCGACGAAATGATGTTTCGAGAAATACATTTTTCCAGCGTAACGCGCAAAGAATCATAATTGAACCCAATACGTTTCCGAATTTCATCCTCTGAAATCATATCGCTAGTAAATTCACATTTATGATACAAAATTTGTAATAGCGCACATTGACGGGGTTCGCGTGCGATATACTGAAGCGCAGTAATGAATTGCTCACGAAGTATTAACAACGGATCATCATTTTCGGAGAGAGAAAGCCTGTCGCGAATGATGTCACGTAGCGGTAATTGCTGTTCCCAAATAGCATTAAATATCTCTGCTTTACTGGTAAAGTGCCAGTAGATAGCACCACGCGTAACCTTTGCGGCATCGGCGATATCCGTCAGCGTCGTGCTGGCTACGCCTCGCGTCGCAAACTGCCCGATAGCCGCCTCAATCAACTGCTGTCGGGTTTGTTGAGCCTCTTCTTTCTTTTTACGCGCCATTGACAGCTACTCTTTACTCGCAGGGTATATACATAACATCAGGTTCGGATGGCTGGAAGTATTCACTAAAAGCCGTTTTAATTTTGCACAAAAAAAGTCAATTTACTTAATCTATAAACAATCTAAATACATGCCCGGAATTAAATTCACGGAATGAATAAATTTACCGGTTAAGCTCTATTAACCTGATTTAGCGGGCAGAAGTATAGCCGTATTTTCTACGGGACTGATTCTGATTTTCCTCTCAGGCCTCGTCATTCGCACTTATAAATTAAAAAACATTAAATACCCTCATTATTATACGCAGCTACATTTTATTTTTTCCCTCTGCCCCACTACCGATCTACGGCAAACATCGGTTAATGGGTATTTAAAGGAACAGTAATGACGAATCATTTCAGACGTTTACCCTTAGCCGGTTTCATTGTCTGCGCTGTACTGCTCACTGGATGCGATGGCCAGGAAAATCAACAACAACATGCACAGGCGCCTCAGGTCAGCGTCCATATCGTGAAAAGTGCGCCGCTGGCCGTCACAACTGAACTCCCGGGCAGAACAGATGCGTTCCGCGTTGCGGAGGTTCGTCCACAGGTTAGCGGTATCATTCTGCGTCGCAACTTCACGGAAGGTAGCGATGTAAAAGCTGGGGACTCACTTTATCAAATTGATCCTGCGACCTATCAGGCGGCTTACGACAGCGCGAAAGGCGAGCTGGCAAAGGCGCAGGCGGCGGCCAATATTGCACACCTGACGGTGAAACGTTATCTCCCACTGGTGGGAACACAGTATGTCAGTAAACAAGAGTATGACCAGGCCGTGGCTACGGCCCAGCAGGCAGATGCCAGCGTTGTCGCCGCAAAAGCGGGCGTTGAAAGCGCACGCATCAACCTTGCGTATACCAAAGTAACGTCCCCTGTCGATGGCCGCATCGGCAAATCCAGCGTGACGGAAGGGGCGCTCGTGACGAACGGGCAGGCCGCAGCGCTGGCCACGGTCCAGCAGCTTGATCCGATTTATGTCGATGTGACCCAGTCGAGCAATGAATTTATGCGCCTGAAGCAGACGAGTCTGCAAAAAGGCGACACGGCCAGCAGCGTTGAGCTGCTGATGGAGAACGGTGAGCCCTATCCGCTGAAAGGCACCCTGCAGTTCTCCGACGTTACGGTGGATGAAAGCACCGGCTCAATCACGCTGCGCGCCATTTTCCCGAATCCTCAACACCTGCTGTTACCGGGGATGTTCGTTCGCGCCCGCATTGATGAAGGCACACAGCCAGATGCCATTCTGGTTCCGCAGCAGGGCGTGACCCGAACGCCGCGAGGCGACGCAACCGTGCTGGTGGTTAATGATAAAAACCAGGTTGAATCACGTACCGTCGTTGCGCCTCAGGCCATTGGCGACCGCTGGCTGGTGACGGAAGGGCTGAAAAACGGTGACCGCGTGATTGTCAGCGGATTACAAAAAGTCAGACCAGGGGCTACCGTCGTCGCCACGCCAGATACCACCACGACTCCCGCCAGTTAAGGAACGACGACATGGCTAATTTCTTTATTCAAAGGCCGGTTTTCGCCTGGGTACTTGCCATCATTTTGATGATTGCAGGCGGGCTGGCCATTCTCAAACTGCCCGTCGCCCAGTATCCGACGATTGCTCCGCCAGCCGTGGCGATTTCTGCGACCTACCCCGGCGCTGATGCCCAGACGGTGCAGGATACCGTGACCCAGGTTATCGAACAGAACATGAACGGTATCGACAACCTGATGTACATGTCTTCCACCAGCGATTCAGCAGGTAATGTCACCATCACACTGACCTTCGAGTCAGGAACGGATCCGGACATCGCCCAGGTGCAGGTGCAGAACAAACTGCAGCTCGCCATGCCGCTGCTGCCGCAAGAGGTACAGCAGCAAGGGATTGGCGTTGAGAAATCCAGCAGCAGCTTCCTGCTGGTCGCCGGTTTTGTTTCGGACAACAAAAACCTCACTCAGGATGATATCTCCGACTATGTCGCCTCGAACGTCAAAGATGCTATCAGCCGAACGACGGGTGTCGGCGACGTTCAGCTATTTGGCGCCCAGTATGCGATGCGCATCTGGCTCGACAGCAACGCGATGAATAAATACCAGCTGACGCCGCTGGATATTATCAACCAGCTGAAAACGCAGAACGACCAGATAGCGGCAGGTCAGTTGGGCGGTACGCCATCGGTTCCTGGACAGCAGTTGAATGCCTCCATCATCGCGCAAACTCGCCTGAAATCACCGGAAGAGTTTGGCCGCGTGACGCTCAAGGTGAACCAGGACGGCTCGATGGTTCACCTGAAGGATGTCGCTCGCATTGAGCTCGGCGGCGAAAACTACAATATGGTGACCAAAATCAACGGGCAGGCAGCCACCGGCCTGGGGATTAAGCTGGCAACCGGGGCAAACGCGCTGGATACCGCGGCAGCCATCAAGAGCAAACTGGCGCAACTGCAACAGTTCTTCCCGCAGGGGTTGAAGGTCGTCTATCCCTATGACACCACGCCTTTTGTGAAAATTTCTATTCATGAAGTGGTGAAGACCCTGTTTGAAGCGATCGTTCTGGTCTTCCTGGTCATGTATCTGTTCCTGCAAAACCTGCGCGCGACGCTCATTCCGACTATCGCGGTGCCGGTGGTTCTGCTGGGTACCTTCGCGGTTCTTGCGGCGTTCGGTTTCTCCATCAACACCCTGACGATGTTCGGGATGGTACTGGCGATAGGGCTACTCGTTGATGACGCCATCGTGGTGGTCGAGAACGTTGAGCGCGTGATGGTAGAGGACAAGCTGCCGCCGAAAGAGGCCACGCAGAAGTCGATGGAGCAGATCCAGGGCGCGCTGGTGGGGATCGCGATGGTTCTCTCGGCGGTCTTTGTCCCGATGGCCTTTTTTGGTGGCTCGACGGGTGCCATCTATCGCCAGTTCTCGCTGACTATCGTTTCCGCCATGGCGCTCTCCGTGCTGGTTGCGCTGATCCTGACGCCCGCACTCTGCGCAACGCTGCTTAAGCCCGTTTCTGGCGATCATCATGAGAAGAAAGTGGGGTTCTTTGGCTGGTTCAATGCGCTCTTTGATAAGAGCGTGGAGCACTACAGCAACAGCGTAAGCGGTATTTTGCGTAAGACCGGCCGCTATCTGGTGGTGTACGTCCTTATTGTCGGTGGGATGGCGGTGCTGTTCCTGCGCTTACCTACCTCCTTCCTGCCTGAAGAGGATCAGGGGGTATTTATGACGATGGTTCAACTCCCGGCGGGTGCGACCCAGACGCGTACTCAGCAGGTTCTCGACCAGGTTCAGGACTACTATCTGACCCAAGAGAAAGCGAACGTTGAGTCCGTCTTTACCGTTAACGGCTTTAGCTTTAGCGGTCAGGGCCAGAACTCCGGTATCGCCTTCGTAAGCCTGAAGCCCTGGGAAGAACGTTCTGGGGAGAAAAATAGCGTTGAGGCCATCGTGGGCCGAGCGACAAAAGCGTTCAGCCAGATTAAAGACGGCCTTGTATTTCCGTTTAACCTGCCTGCCATTATCGAACTGGGAACCGCAACGGGCTTCGACTTTGAACTTATCGATCAGGCAAACCTGGGGCATACCCAGCTGACGCAGGCGCGTAATCAGCTGCTCGGCATGGTGAAAGAGCACCCTGACCTGCTGGTTCGCGTGCGTCCTAACGGCCTGGAGGATACACCGCAGTTCAAACTGGATGTCGATCAGGAGAAAGCGCAGGCGCTGGGTATTAGCATTTCTGACGTCAACCAGACGATATCGACGGCATTGGGTGGTACCTATGTGAATGACTTTATCGATCATGGCCGCGTGAAAAAAGTTTACGTCCAGGCGGATGCGAAATTCCGAATGTTGCCGGGGGACATCAACAATCTCTACGTGCGCAGCGCGAATGGGGAAATGGTGCCGTTCTCATCCTTTAGCAGCGCTCACTGGGTTTACGGTTCTCCTCGTCTGGAACGCTATAACGGCATGCCGTCCATGGAGATCCTCGGTGAGTCAGCCCCAGGGAAAAGTACCGGTGAGGCCATGGTGATGATAGAAAGCCTGGCGGCAAAACTGCCTTCCGGCATCGGCTATGACTGGACGGGAATGTCTTATCAGGAACGCCTTTCCGGTAACCAGGCGCCTGCACTGTACGCCATTTCACTGATCGTGGTGTTCCTGTGCCTGGCTGCACTGTATGAAAGCTGGTCCATACCCTTCTCTGTCATGCTGGTTGTGCCGTTAGGCGTCATCGGGGCTCTTTTCGCAGCGTCGCTGCGCGGGTTAAACAATGACGTCTATTTCCAGGTCGGCCTGCTGACCACGATTGGGTTATCGGCGAAAAACGCCATCCTGATCGTCGAATTTGCTAAGGATCTGATGGATAAAGAAGGTAAAGGTATCATTGAGGCCACGCTGGAAGCCTCAAGAATGCGCCTTCGCCCGATCCTGATGACCTCCCTGGCCTTCATTCTTGGCGTCATGCCGCTGGTAATTAGCACCGGAGCCGGGAGCGGAGCGCAAAACGCCGTCGGTACGGGTGTGATGGGAGGCATGCTTTCCGCAACGCTTCTGGCTATTTTCTTTGTGCCCGTTTTCTTTGTGGTTGTCCGGAGACGGTTTACCAACCATAAGGATTAACGTATCCCTGAAGGCACCGTTTGGTGCCTTTTTTATTTTAATATAAACAATGGATTAGTCATTATTGAATCGCATATTAAAAATTCATGAGTTTGCATTAAGTAAAAGCGCCCTCTTGCGACTCCATAATTTCTCCATGAATTTATCCAGAAAACGCTTTTTCTCCATGATTTTTACAAACTACATAATTTGAGATTATTCCACGTGTAACGGGAACTTACCCTGGTGGTAAAATAATCTCCAGTTCGTTAATAGCCCTCCTGGCTTTGTAGCGAATAAGAAATAATACTGAGGTAACATCATGAAAAGATTCATTTCCGTTGCACTTCTCGCTGCGCTGCTTGCTGGTTGCGCGCACGACTCTCCTTGTGTACCGGTTTACGATGATCAGGGCCGACTGGTTCATACCAATACCTGTATGAAAGGCACCACCCAGGACAACTGGGAAACAGCGGGTGCCATCGCCGGCGGCGCTGCCGCACTAGCGGGTTTAACGTTAGGTATTGTTGCCCTGACGAAGTAACATCTGTTCAGAAAGCGCGGCTCCGGCCGCGCTTTTGCTTTTAATGAGTGCACCATTTTCTAATAAATAAAAAAGTTCCGCATTTATTCTTATATTTCATTTCAACCAACCGCTATCAACACCTTTTTCTTATATCTGATGATTTTCATACATTAATACTATTGAATACTCTGCCAATATTCACCTCAGAAACTATCTCTTCTTTTTATCTCATCCCGCTTAAAACTTTTGCTCCAATTTGTGGCACAGGTTGTAATTTCGCACTATTTCGGGGCGCTCATTTTATTTAAGCCTGTCTACACTCTGCATTAAGCGTTCAGTTTTCTCTTATCTCGCTGAACTCAAAACTGGCATTACGTTTGCTTTATAAACGTTGGCCAATGCCACAGACAGGTTAAGCGCTTAAAAACGCTTCTATAACAATAAATTTCGCCACACAGGATCCATTATGAAAAAGACGATGATAGCCAGCCTGACCGCTGCAGGCATGTTGTTTGCCATAGCCGGTCAAGCCCATGCGGGAACGACGCTGGATGCCGTTAAAAAGAAAGGTTTTGTTCAATGCGGTATCAGCGACGGTCTGCCTGGCTTCTCTTATGCCGATGCGAACGGCAAATTTACCGGTATTGATGTGGATGTCTGCCGTGGCGTCGCAGCAGCGGTTTTTGGTGATGACAGCAAAGTAAAGTACACCCCGCTGACGGCGAAAGAGCGCTTTACGGCGCTGCAGTCCGGCGAAGTTGACATGCTCTCGCGTAACACCACCTGGACCTCCTCCCGCGATGCAGGTATGGGGATGTCATTTACGGGCGTGACCTACTATGACGGCATCGGCTTCCTGACCCACAATAAAGCGGGCCTGAAAAGCGCCAAAGAACTGGATGGCGCCACCGTGTGTATCCAGGCGGGTACCGATACCGAGCTGAACGTCGCGGATTATTTCAAAGCAAATAAGATGAAATACACCCCAGTGACTTTCGACCGCTCGGATGAATCAGCCAAAGCGCTGGAATCCGGTCGCTGCGACACCCTGGCCTCTGACCAGTCACAGCTGTATGCCTTACGCATTAAGCTGAGCAATCCGGCGGAATGGATTGTCCTGCCTGAAGTGATCTCCAAAGAACCTCTCGGACCGGTTGTGCGTCGTGGCGATGAAGACTGGTTCTCTATCGTTCGCTGGACGCTGTTTGCCATGCTGAATGCAGAAGAGATGGGCATCAACTCGAAAAACGTTGATGAGAAAGCGGCGAATCCTTCCACCCCGGATATGGCGCACCTGCTCGGTAAAGAAGGTGATTTTGGCAAGGATCTGAAGCTGGATAACAAGTGGGCTTACAACATCATCAAACAGGTGGGTAACTACGCAGAGATCTTCGAGCGTAACGTGGGATCGGAAAGCCCGCTGAAGATCAAACGCGGCCAGAACAATCTCTGGAATAACGGCGGTATTCAGTACGCGCCACCAGTACGTTAAGTCATAGCTGTAACGGGCACTGCTCGGGCAGTGCCCACTCCAGAGTCATGGTTACTGAGGTTTCTTTATGTCCCATCGCCGCTCAGCCGTAAAAGGATCGCTATCCTTTTCTCATCCCGCGGTCCGCGCCTGGCTATTCCAGATTATTGCTATTGTTGCGGTTGTTCTTATCGCCGTGTATCTCATCCATAACACCATCACTAACCTGAATAATCGCGGTATCACCTCCGGTTTTGCGTTTCTGGATCGCAGCGCGGGCTTTGGGATTGTTCAGCACCTTATCGACTATCAGGAGGGTGACACGTACGGACGCGTGTTTGTGGTCGGTTTACTGAATACGCTGTTGGTATCGGCACTTTGTATTGTCTTCGCGTCCATCCTGGGCTTCTTTATTGGGCTGGCGCGTCTTTCTGAAAACTGGCTGCTGCGAAAGCTTTCCACCATCTATATTGAGACGTTTCGCAACATCCCGCCGCTGCTGCAGATCTTCTTCTGGTATTTCGCGGTGCTGCGTAATCTTCCCGGTCCCCGCCAGGCCGTCGATGCGTTTGAGCTGTTTTTCCTGAGTAATCGTGGGTTATACATTCCCTCTCCGCAGGTGGCCGAAGGGATTTACGCCTTTATCGTCGCCATTATTGTTGCGCTCGCGATTTCCGTCGGCCTGTTCCGCTATAACCGTAAGCATCAGATTAAAACCGGACAGCTTCGTAAAACATGGCCAGTTGCCGCTGCGCTGATTGTTGGCTTACCGTTAGTTGCTCACTGGCTTTTTGGTGCAGCCTTGCACTGGGATATTCCTCACCTACGCGGATTCAACTTCCAGGGTGGTATGGTGTTAATTCCTGAACTGGCAGCACTCACACTGGCGCTTTCAATTTATACCTCCGCGTTTATTGCGGAAATCATCCGCTCCGGGATCCAGGCCGTGCCTTACGGGCAGCACGAGGCGGCACGTTCACTCGGTTTGCCGAATACCGTGACGCTTCGCCAGGTCATTATTCCGCAGGCTTTACGGGTGATCATTCCGCCCCTGACCAGCCAGTATCTCAACATTGTCAAAAACTCATCGCTGGCAGCTGCCATTGGTTATCCGGATATGGTGTCTCTCTTCGCCGGAACCGTGCTTAACCAGACCGGACAGGCCATAGAAACCATTGCCATCACCATGTCCGTCTATCTAATCATCAGTCTGGCCATTTCGTTGCTGATGAACCTTTATAACCGTCGTATAGCACTGGTCGAGCGCTAAGGATCTATGATGAAAAAAGCGATACTGTCGCACTCCTCGCGCCCTGCCAGCTCGACGGGTGGACGTTTTATTCTCTGGGCACGCAAGAATCTCTTCTCCAGCTGGAGTAATAGCCTGCTGACGATTGTCTGCCTTTGGCTCATGTGGGAATTGCTCCCTCCCCTGCTGAACTGGGCGGTTATACAGGCCAACTGGGTCGGTACAACCCGGGCAGATTGCACAAAAGCCGGCGCTTGCTGGGTATTTATTCATGAGCGCTTCGGCCAGTTCATGTATGGGTTGTATCCCCACGAACAGCGTTGGCGGATTAATCTGGCGCTGGTTATCGGCCTGCTCTCTGTTGCAGTCATGTTCTGGAAAAAGCAGCCTCACCGTGGACGCTATATTGCCGTCTGGGCGGTGGTTTATCCGATTATTGTCTGGGTGCTGCTGTATGGCGGTTTTCTGGGGCTGGAACGCGTTGAAACACGCCAGTGGGGTGGCCTGACGCTGACATTGATTATCGCTTCAGTAGGGATCGCCGGCGCGCTACCGTTGGGCATTTTACTCGCCCTGGGTCGCCGTTCAAAAATGCCGGTCGTACGCGTGCTCTCCGTTATCTTTATTGAGTTCTGGCGCGGCGTACCGCTTATCACCGTACTGTTTATGTCGTCGGTCATGCTGCCACTGTTTATGGCGGAAGGTACAACGATCGACAAGCTGATCCGTGCCCTGGTCGGTGTGATTCTCTTCCAGTCCGCCTATGTCGCTGAAGTTGTACGCGGTGGCCTGCAGGCATTGCCTAAAGGCCAGTACGAAGCGGCGGAATCGCTGGCGCTCGGTTACTGGAAAACGCAGGGGCTGGTGATCCTTCCGCAAGCGCTCAAGCTGGTTATCCCTGGGCTGGTCAATACGATCATTGCTCTCTTTAAAGATACCAGCCTGGTGATCATCATCGGATTGTTCGATCTCTTTAGCAGCGTGCAGCAGGCAACCGTTGACCCTGTCTGGCTGGGTATGTCCACCGAGGGATATGTCTTTGCCGCTCTGATCTACTGGATCTTTTGTTTTAGCATGTCGCGCTATAGCCAGCATCTGGAAAAGCGCTTTAACACCGGGCGTACACCGCACTGAGGAAATTATGAGCCAAATGACTATGACAACCGCCAACGCGATGATTACGCTGGAAAACGTCAATAAATGGTATGGACAGTTTCATGTCCTGAAGGACATCAATCTTAAGGTAAAGCAGGGCGAACGCATCGTCCTTTGCGGCCCTTCCGGTTCAGGTAAATCCACAACCATTCGCTGTATTAACCATCTTGAAGAGCATCAACAAGGGCGCATTGTGGTTGATGGTATTGAACTGAATGAAGATATCCGCAATATCGAACGCGTGCGGCAGGAAGTGGGAATGGTATTTCAGCACTTTAATCTGTTTCCACACCTGACCGTTCTGCAGAACTGTACGCTTGCGCCGATTTGGGTCCGAAAGATGCCGAAACAGGAAGCGGAGGCGCTGGCGATGCACTACCTTGAACGCGTACGTATCGCGGAGCATGCCAATAAGTTTCCAGGTCAGATCTCGGGCGGGCAACAGCAGCGCGTGGCTATCGCCCGTTCGCTGTGCATGAAACCCAAAATCATGCTGTTTGACGAACCGACATCTGCGCTGGATCCCGAAATGGTGAAAGAAGTACTGGATACCATGATTGGGCTGGCCCAATCCGGCATAACGATGCTGTGCGTAACGCATGAGATGGGTTTTGCCAGAACGGTAGCTGACAGGGTGATCTTTATGGACCGCGGCGAGATTGTTGAGCAGGCACCGCCGGATGAGTTCTTTGCGCATCCGAAGTCAGAACGTACGCGAGCATTTTTATCGCAGGTGATACATTAGTCCTTTGCTCTGCCGGGTGGCGGCTTCGCCTTACCCGGCCTACCGTTTTTCCGGCGCATAAACGCAAAAAGGCCATCCTTTCGGATGGCCTCTTTACTTATTTGATGCCTGGCAGTTCCCTACTCTCACATGGGGAGACCCCACACTACCATCGGCGCTACGGCGTTTCACTTCTGAGTTCGGCATGGGGTCAGGTGGGACCACCGCGCTAAAGCCGCCAGGCAAATTCTGTTAATCTGTATCAGTCTGAACATCGTCGCTCTCACCGCCAAAACAGCTTCGGCGAGGTAAGGTTAAGCCTCACGGTTCATTACTACCGGT
>NZ_JADBQK010000012.1:1792-4989 GCF_014895885.1 Enterobacter cloacae complex sp. P17RS | reverse complement strand
GCCTGGCAGTTCCCTACTCTCACATGGGGAGACCCCACACTACCATCGGCGCTACGGCGTTTCACTTCTGAGTTCGGCATGGGGTCAGGTGGGACCACCGCGCTAAAGCCGCCAGGCAAATTCTGTTAATCTGTATCAGGCTGAAAATCGTCTCTCACCGCCAAAACAGCTTCGGCGTTGTAAGGTTAAGCCTCACGGTTCATTAGTACCGGTTAGCTCAACGCATCGCTGCGCTTACACACCCGGCCTATCAACGTCGTCGTCTTCAACGTTCCTTCAGGAGACTTAAAGTCTCAGGGAGAACTCATCTCGGGGCAAGTTTCGTGCTTAGATGCTTTCAGCACTTATCTCTTCCGCATTTAGCTACCGGGCAGTGCCATTGGCATGACAACCCGAACACCAGTGATGCGTCCACTCCGGTCCTCTCGTACTAGGAGCAGCCCCCCTCAATTCTCCAGCGCCCACGGCAGATAGGGACCGAACTGTCTCACGACGTTCTAAACCCAGCTCGCGTACCACTTTAAATGGCGAACAGCCATACCCTTGGGACCTACTTCAGCCCCAGGATGTGATGAGCCGACATCGAGGTGCCAAACACCGCCGTCGATATGAACTCTTGGGCGGTATCAGCCTGTTATCCCCGGAGTACCTTTTATCCGTTGAGCGATGGCCCTTCCATTCAGAACCACCGGATCACTATGACCTGCTTTCGCACCTGCTCGAGCCGTCACTCTCGCAGTCAAGCTAGCTTATGCCATTGCACTAACCTCCTGATGTCCGACCAGGATTAGCTAACCTTCGTGCTCCTCCGTTACTCTTTGGGAGGAGACCGCCCCAGTCAAACTACCCACCAGACACTGTCCGCAACCCGGATTACGGGTCCACGTTAGAACACCAGCCATTAAAGGGTGGTATTTCAAGGACGGCTCCACGCAGACTGGCGTCCACGCTTCAAAGCCTCCCACCTATCCTACACATCAAGGACCAGTGTTCAGTGTCAAGCTATAGTAAAGGTTCACGGGGTCTTTCCGTCTTGCCGCGGGTACACTGCATCTTCACAGCGAGTTCAATTTCACTGAGTCTCGGGTGGAGACAGCCTGGCCATCATTACGCCATTCGTGCAGGTCGGAACTTACCCGACAAGGAATTTCGCTACCTTAGGACCGTTATAGTTACGGCCGCCGTTTACCGGGGCTTCGATCAAGAGCTTCGCGTTGCCGCTAACCCCATCAATTAACCTTCCGGCACCGGGCAGGCGTCACACCGTATACGTCCACTTTCGTGTTTGCACAGTGCTGTGTTTTTAATAAACAGTTGCAGCCAGCTGGTATCTTCGACTGATTTCAGCTCCGTCCGCAGGGACTTCACCTACATATCAGCGTGCCTTCTCCCGAAGTTACGGCACCATTTTGCCTAGTTCCTTCACCCGAGTTCTCTCAAGCGCCTTGGTATTCTCTACCTGACCACCTGTGTCGGTTTGGGGTACGATTTCGTGTTACCTGATGCTTAGAGGCTTTTCCTGGAAGCAGGGCATTTATCACTTCAGCACCGTAGTGCCTCGTCATCACGCCTCAGTGTTAAAGTGAACCGGATTTGCCTGGAACACACACCTACACGCTTAAACCGGGACAACCGTCGCCCGGCTGACATAGCCTTCTCCGTCCCCCCTTCGCAGTAACACCAAGTACAGGAATATTAACCTGTTTCCCATCGACTACGCCTTTCGGCCTCGCCTTAGGGGTCGACTCACCCTGCCCCGATTAACGTTGGACAGGAACCCTTGGTCTTCCGGCGAGCGGGCTTTTCACCCGCTTTATCGTTACTTATGTCAGCATTCGCACTTCTGATACCTCCAGCATGCCTCACAGCACACCTTCAACGGCTTACAGAACGCTCCCCTACCCAACAACACATAGTGTCGCTGCCGCAGCTTCGGTGCATGGTTTAGCCCCGTTACATCTTCCGCGCAGGCCGACTCGACCAGTGAGCTATTACGCTTTCTTTAAATGATGGCTGCTTCTAAGCCAACATCCTGGCTGTCTGTGCCTTCCCACATCGTTTCCCACTTAACCATGACTTTGGGACCTTAGCTGGCGGTCTGGGTTGTTTCCCTCTTCACGACGGACGTTAGCACCCGCCGTGTGTCTCCCGTGATAACATTCTTCGGTATTCGTAGTTTGCATCGGGTTGGTAAGCCGGGATGGCCCCCTAGCCGAAACAGTGCTCTACCCCCGAAGATGAGTTCACGAGGCGCTACCTAAATAGCTTTCGGGGAGAACCAGCTATCTCCCGGTTTGATTGGCCTTTCACCCCCAGCCACAGGTCATCCGCTAATTTTTCAACATTAGTCGGTTCGGTCCTCCAGTTAGTGTTACCCAACCTTCAACCTGCCCATGGCTAGATCACCGGGTTTCGGGTCTATACCCTGCAACTTAACGCCCAGTTAAGACTCGGTTTCCCTGCGGCTCCCCTATACGGTTAACCTTGCTACAGAATATAAGTCGCTGACCCATTATACAAAAGGTACGCAGTCACACCCGAAGGTGCTCCCACTGCTTGTACGTACACGGTTTCAGGTTCTTTTTCACTCCCCTCGCCGGGGTTCTTTTCGCCTTTCCCTCACGGTACTGGTTCACTATCGGTCAGTCAGGAGTATTTAGCCTTGGAGGATGGTCCCCCCATATTCAGACAGGATACCACGTGTCCCGCCCTACTCTTCGAGTTCACAACCTGTGCATTTTCGTGTACGGGACTGTCACCCTGTACCGTGCGACTTTCCAGACGCTTCCACTAACACACAAGCTGATTCAGACTCCGGGCTGCTCCCCGTTCGCTCGCCGCTACTGGGGGAATCTCGGTTGATTTCTTTTCCTCGGGGTACTTAGATGTTTCAGTTCCCCCGGTTCGCCTCGTTAACCTATGTATTCAGTTAACGATAGTGCAACGGATTGCACTGGGTTTCCCCATTCGGACATCGACGGGTCAAAGGTTCATATCACCTCGCCGTCGCTTTTCGCAGATTAGCACGTCCTTCATCGCCTCTGACTGCCAGGGCATCCACCGTGTACGCTTAGTCGCTTAACCTCACAACCCGAAGATGTTTCACTTCATGATTGCGAAAATTTGAGAGACTCGAACACACCATTAAAGATGTGTCGTTTCAATTTTCAGCTTGATCCAGATTTTTAAAGAGCAAA
>NZ_JADBQK010000012.1:0-1630 GCF_014895885.1 Enterobacter cloacae complex sp. P17RS | reverse complement strand
CAAAGGCAGGTTCTTTAAGGTAAGGAGGTGATCCAACCGCAGGTTCCCCTACGGTTACCTTGTTACGACTTCACCCCAGTCATGAATCACAAAGTGGTAAGCGCCCTCCCGAAGGTTAAGCTACCTACTTCTTTTGCAACCCACTCCCATGGTGTGACGGGCGGTGTGTACAAGGCCCGGGAACGTATTCACCGTGGCATTCTGATCCACGATTACTAGCGATTCCGACTTCATGGAGTCGAGTTGCAGACTCCAATCCGGACTACGACGCACTTTATGAGGTCCGCTTGCTCTCGCGAGGTCGCTTCTCTTTGTATGCGCCATTGTAGCACGTGTGTAGCCCTACTCGTAAGGGCCATGATGACTTGACGTCATCCCCACCTTCCTCCAGTTTATCACTGGCAGTCTCCTTTGAGTTCCCGGCCGAACCGCTGGCAACAAAGGATAAGGGTTGCGCTCGTTGCGGGACTTAACCCAACATTTCACAACACGAGCTGACGACAGCCATGCAGCACCTGTCTCAGAGTTCCCGAAGGCACCAATCCATCTCTGGAAAGTTCTCTGGATGTCAAGAGTAGGTAAGGTTCTTCGCGTTGCATCGAATTAAACCACATGCTCCACCGCTTGTGCGGGCCCCCGTCAATTCATTTGAGTTTTAACCTTGCGGCCGTACTCCCCAGGCGGTCGACTTAACGCGTTAGCTCCGGAAGCCACGCCTCAAGGGCACAACCTCCAAGTCGACATCGTTTACGGCGTGGACTACCAGGGTATCTAATCCTGTTTGCTCCCCACGCTTTCGCACCTGAGCGTCAGTCTTTGTCCAGGGGGCCGCCTTCGCCACCGGTATTCCTCCAGATCTCTACGCATTTCACCGCTACACCTGGAATTCTACCCCCCTCTACAAGACTCTAGCCTGCCAGTTTCGAATGCAGTTCCCAGGTTGAGCCCGGGGATTTCACATCCGACTTGACAGACCGCCTGCGTGCGCTTTACGCCCAGTAATTCCGATTAACGCTTGCACCCTCCGTATTACCGCGGCTGCTGGCACGGAGTTAGCCGGTGCTTCTTCTGCGGGTAACGTCAATCGATGAGGTTATTAACCTCACCGCCTTCCTCCCCGCTGAAAGTACTTTACAACCCGAAGGCCTTCTTCATACACGCGGCATGGCTGCATCAGGCTTGCGCCCATTGTGCAATATTCCCCACTGCTGCCTCCCGTAGGAGTCTGGACCGTGTCTCAGTTCCAGTGTGGCTGGTCATCCTCTCAGACCAGCTAGGGATCGTCGCCTAGGTGAGCCGTTACCCCACCTACTAGCTAATCCCATCTGGGCACATCTGATGGCAAGAGGCCCGAAGGTCCCCCTCTTTGGTCTTGCGACGTTATGCGGTATTAGCTACCGTTTCCAGTAGTTATCCCCCTCCATCAGGCAGTTTCCCAGACATTACTCACCCGTCCGCCACTCGTCACCCGAGAGCAAGCTCTCTGTGCTACCGTTCGACTTGCATGTGTTAGGCCTGCCGCCAGCGTTCAATCTGAGCCATGATCAAACTCTTCAATTTAAGTTTGATGCTCGTGAATTAAACTTCGTAATGAATTACGTATGTTCACTCAGAGACTTGGTATTCATTT
>NZ_JADBQK010000011.1:0-111966 GCF_014895885.1 Enterobacter cloacae complex sp. P17RS | reverse complement strand
ATAAATTGTTAAAGAGCAGTTGCAACGCGGCTTTCAGCTCACCGTTGCGAGGTCCCGTATATTACGTTTTCCTCATTCAGAGTCAAGCGATTATTTTCACTTTTCTCTGTTGGCGTTCATCTCTGAACCCCGCTAACCCGGCGGCCTGTAAGCCGTTGTTCCGTGTCAGTGGAGGCGCATTATAGGGAGTTCTCAGACGTTGACAACCCCTCTTTTAAAAAAAACTTTCAACCGTCTCTTTTTTGCTCAAAACCGTGCTACAGCGCCAGTTTTTCGAGCGTTTCAAAGCCATAACGGCGTAAAACGGGTAAAAGTTGCTCAGTCTCTTTCGTGATAGCCATGCAAAATGCGATATTTGCATCGGTAGATTTCGCATCCGGCGCTTCATGCTCCAGCAGCCAGGCCGTACGACGGGCGATCGCCGCACCAGAATCCACCAGCCGCGTCCCCTCCGGAAGCACTTCTAATAGCTCTTCCTGCAAGAGAGGGAAGTGGGTGCAGCCCAGCACAACCGTATCCGGTGGTTCGGGCATCCGCAGCCACGGACGAAGAATACGACGCAGCTCTTCGAGCGATACCGTCTCGCCGTGCAGTTTCGCTTCCGCCATCTCCACCAGCTCTGCGGAGCCAAGCATTGCAATCTGGCATTCGTTAGCAAAACGGTCGATCAGCTCGCGGGTATAAGGACGCTTCACCGTGCCACGCGTGGCCAGCAAGCCCACGATACCGTTCGCCGTCAGGCGCGCGGCAGGCTTTATGGCAGGAACAACGCCCACAACCGGGAACTGGAATTTCTCACGCAGGGCGGGAAGAGAAACGGTGCTCGCCGTATTACAGGCAATGACCGCCAGCGCAAGGGGATAGCGCTTTTGTACCGCGGTGACGATTTCAACCACGCGCTCAACGATAAAGTCCTCACTCTTCTCCCCATACGGAAAAGCGACGTTATCGAAGGCGTAGATGTAATGGAGATCCGGCAGGAGATGCCGAATCTCATCGTAGACCGAAAGCCCACCGACGCCGGAATCAAACACCAGCACGGTAGGGCGCGGATTAGAAGGTGTAGCTGCCAGACAAGGTGTATTCCCGTCCTGCAGTTTGGTAGCCATAAACTGTCTCGTAATCTTTATCGAACAGGTTGGCTATTTTACCACGAACTGTGAGGTGTGAGGTGACCGGATATGAAACTGCGACATCCCACAGGCTCACACCGCCCATTTTCACTTTTTCTGACGGATAAGAACCAAAATCAGTGTCGTAACGCGTGCCGAGATAGTGATACGTCAGGCTCCAGTCGAAATCATAGATCTGCGTATCGAGCTGATATTTCACCTGCTGCTTAGCACGACGGTCCAGAAGTTCGTTGGTCGCCGCATTGCGGGCATCCACATAGTCGTAGCCAACGGTATGCGTCAACGGACCTGTATCAAACGACGCCGTCGCTTCCACACCCTTAATGCGTGCTTTACCGACGTTGTAATATTCCTGAAGGTTATTATTGAAGTCGATGAGATTATCAACGTCATTACGATAGCCGGACACGCGCCAGCTCACGCCTGCCGTCAGGCCTTCAAACGCCCCTTCCCACTGCTTGCTCTCTTCAGGATCAAGATGGTCATTGCCATAGAAGCCATAGAGTTGACCCAGATTCGGGGCCTTATAGGCCGTACCATAAGAAGCAATGAAGCGGTAACCGTCCACGAACTCCCACGCTGCACTGCTTTGCCAGGTGCCACGGCGACCAAACTGAGAGTTGTCATCGCTGCGAACCGCCCCTTCCAGAGTGAAATCGCCCAGCTGCTGCAGCCCGGTCAGGTAGACGCCGGTGTTACGCAGGTCGTAGCCGTTGGTCACGTAGTTTGTACCCGGCTCGGTGCTCTGCTTCTGCCAGTCAACGCCCGCACCAATGTTCCCGTGCCCCACATCAACGGAGTTGAGCCACTGAACGTTGTACTGTTTGATTTCATCCAGCGTGGCAGTCGAATCGTAACGGCCCAAATTAGGGTCGTAGTTATAGTCTTTGCTGTGGCTATAGCTGGTGAGCAGCTGTGAATGGAATATATCCTCGTTGAAGCGTAATCCTGCGTCCCAGGTCTGGCTATAGAGCTGGCGGGTATCGACCAGAACGTCAGGGGTAAATGAGCTGTAATAACCGTCATAGGCCGTACGGTTGCTGTAGCCAAAGCCGCGAACAAATCCGCTCCACTGGTCTGAAAATGCGTGATCCAGTGCGCCGTAGAGCGTTTTATTCATAAATCCGTCGCGATCGGTCTGGGCAAGGCCACCATTGTTGCCGTCCGCAACCACATCGAAACCTTTGGTATAGGTGTAATCCCCCGCCAGCGTGACGCGCGTGCTGTCGCCCAGCGTTTGCTGGGTACTGCCGCCATAATTCTGGTAACCGTGCGACCCTACGCCGGCATTCAGCGTCGTATCGTCCTTCGCGCGAGTGGTAATAATGTTGACTACACCGCCAATCGCATCCGAGCCGTAGACCGCCGAACGCGGTCCACGAACATATTCGATTCGCTGCACCAGGGAGATCGGGAACTGGCTGAGATCGGACGACCCCGTGACGCCCGCCTGGTTAAGGCGAATGCCGTCAACGAGAATCATGACGTGGCTGGAGTTGGTGCCACGGATAAAGAGAGAAGAGAGTTGCCCCATCCCGCCATTTTGCGCCGTGTCCACGCCGGGCAAGCGACGCATAACGTCCAGCACCGAGGTTGACTGCCAGCGGTCAATATCGGCACGCGTAACCACCGACGTTGCTGCCAGAATAGTTTTTTCAGGTTGTTCAAAACGATTTGCCGTCACCACCAACGAGTCAGCGCTATCCTGCGCCCAGCCCGAAAATGCCGTGACGGACAGCGCCGTCAACAGCGATACTTTTTTAATCATTGTTAAAGCATCCACAATATAAGAAGGATGCCGCAGGCCTCATCTATAGCACGCGATGATGAAACCAAATGCGACGTGATCCCGGCAGGTCTTCGGGCTAGGTGGCGTTATACGGATGAAGACTTCCCATTTTCACAGTGTCTACAGCTCTCATCCCGCCAGTCTTTACCGCTGCGCGTCAGCTCCAGATTTTCACTGGATTCCCTTTTCACTCTCAGGAGACCGGAAACAGAATGCTACAATTAGACACGTATAGATGTCCAGACAGCTATTGGCCATTAAATCTGGACATCCCCTGAACAATCCCTACAATCCCCGCGTAATTCTTTATCACTCAGGACGCATCATGACCCCAGAACACCTCCCGACAGAACAGTACGACGCGCAGCTGGCCGAGAAAGTTGTCCGCCTGCAAAGTATGATGACGCCTTTCAACGCGCCCGTTCCCGAGGTGTTCCGCTCCCCTGTCAGCCACTACCGCATGCGCGCCGAGTTCCGCATCTGGCATGACGGCGACGACCTGTACCACATCATTTTCGATCAGCAGACCAAATCACGCATTCGCGTGGACAGCTTCCCGGCAGCGAGCGAGCTTATCAACCAGCTGATGACGCTGATCATTGAAGGCGTGCGCAACAATCCGGTGCTGCGCCACAAGCTGTTCCAGATTGACTATCTGACCACGCAAAGCAATCAGGCGATTGTCTCTCTGCTGTACCACAAAGCGCTGACCGACGAATGGCGCGAGCAGGCCGAAGCCCTGCGCGATGCGCTGCGTGCGCAGAACATCAACGTGCACCTGATTGGCCGCGCGACCAAAACCAAAATCATGCTGGATCAGGATTACGTCGACGAGCGTCTGCCGGTGGCGGGTAAAGAGATGGTTTACCGTCAGGTGGAGAACAGCTTCACCCAGCCGAATGCCGCGATGAACGTGCAGATGCTGGAGTGGGCGCTGAAGGCGACGGAAGGGTCTAAGGGCGATCTGCTTGAGCTGTACTGCGGTAACGGCAACTTCTCGCTGGCGCTGGCGCGTAACTTCGAACGCGTGCTGGCAACGGAAATCGCCAAGCCGTCGGTAGCGGCCGCGCAGTACAACATCGCCGCTAACCATATCGATAACGTGCAGATCATTCGCATGGCGGCAGAAGAGTTCACCCGGGCCATGAACGGTGTACGCCAGTTTAACCGCCTGGAAGGGATCGATTTGAAGAGCTATCAGTGTGAGACGATTTTTGTCGACCCGCCGCGTAGCGGCCTGGACAGCGAAACCGAGAAGATGGTGCAGGCGTACCCGCGTATTTTGTACATCTCCTGTAACCCGGAGACGCTGTGCAAGAATCTGGAAACATTAAGCCAGACGCACAAGGTTGAACGTCTGGCGCTGTTCGATCAGTTCCCGTATACGCACCATATGGAGTGCGGTGTACTGCTCACGGCGAAGTAACTAGCCGGCGTTTTTGGCAGGTGGCGCTTCGCTTACCTGCCCTACTCAGACCTCATTACTCTGGCAGTTGACTCTTGCGGCTACGCATGCGCGAGCCAATCCAGAACACCAGCGCCACGGACAGTACCGCAGGGAAGAAGTTAGAGCCGATATCCGGATACTCCGCGCGCACCACGGTGCTATACAGCAATACGCCCAGAATAAAACAGGCAGCGGCCAGCCCCGGTAACCCAACCGGCATCGTACGGTTCAGGTAACGCTGATGCAGGCAGTAGACCGTCAGCACCAGCGCAATAAGCGGGAAAATCGAAAATGGCACGATGGAGCTAAAAATAGCGGCAAACGTGCCATTAATGGATAAGCCAGCGATCAATGCCAGCAACAGCGTCCCTTTATCCTGACCTGACTGTTTCATTACTCACCTTCACTCTTCGGTTTGATGTGCCAGTTTCTCTTGTTCACGGCGATACCAGTAGTACGCGCCTTTGGAGATCATCCTGAGCTGCAATACCAGTCGCTCTTCAAGCTGCTTGCGTTGTTCAATGCTGACGTCCAGCGCTTCGGCACCCGCGCTGAACACAATCGTCACCATCGCCTCGGCCTGTGCTTCAGTAAAGGCACGCGGCATATGGTTTTCGAGTTCAAGATAGTCGGCAAGTTCCGCGATGAAGTGCTGAATTTCCCGCGCGACGGCGGCACGAAACGCTGCCGATGTGCCCGAACGCTCGCGCAGAAGCAGACGAAACGCGTTGGGGTTATTGCCGATAAATTCCATAAACGTCGACACGGAGGTGCGGATCACGCTGCCCCCTTTTGCGATACGCTGACGCGCCTGGCGCATCAGCTGGCGCAGCATCAAACCGCTCTCGTCGACCATGGTCAGGCCCAGTTCATCCACATCACGGAAGTGACGATAGAAGGACGTTGGCGCAATCCCGGCCTCGCGTGCGACTTCGCGCAGGCTCAAACTGGCAAAACTCCGCTCAGCACTCAGTTGACTGAATGCGGCTTCCACCAGCGAACGCCGGGTTTTCTCTTTTTGTTGTGCTCTTACGCCCATCACGATAGTTGAATCCTTCCAAAGGCCTGATGGCACTATACCAGAGAATAAAATTAATCTGTTTGCTCAGCTTTGTGAATGATTGTTTACGTGCGGTTTGTGCTCCACTGCCGGAAAAAAGCACAACGATAATTGGGTTACCCTGGCAATGATGTTATGATTCTGTTGCTTTTATGTATAAGAACAGGTAAGCCTTGCCATGCCACATTCCTACGATTACGACGCAATAGTTATTGGTTCCGGCCCCGGCGGCGAAGGTGCTGCTATGGGTCTGGTGAAACAGGGAGCCAGAGTAGCGGTCATCGAGCGCTACCATAATGTCGGCGGCGGTTGCACCCACTGGGGCACCATCCCATCGAAAGCCCTCCGCCACGCCGTTAGCCGCATTATCGAATTTAACCAGAACCCTCTTTACAGCGACCACTCCCGACTTCTTCGTTCCTCCTTTGCCGACATCCTGAATCACGCGGATACCGTCATTAACCAGCAGACGCGCATGCGTCAGGGCTTTTATGAGCGTAACCATTGTGAAATCCTGCAGGGCAACGCGCATTTTGTGGATGAACACACCCTGGCACTCGAATGCCACGACGGTTCGATTGAGACGATCACCGCTGAAAAATTTGTGATTGCCTGCGGTTCACGCCCTTACCATCCGGCCGACGTCGACTTCTCACACCCGCGCGTCTACGACAGCGACTCCATTCTGAGCCTGCACCATGAACCCCGCCACGTCATTATCTATGGCGCAGGGGTCATCGGCTGCGAATACGCGTCGATCTTCCGCGGAATGGATGTCAAAGTTGACCTGATTAACACCCGCGATCGCCTGCTGGCGTTCCTCGATCAGGAAATGTCAGACTCCCTCTCCTACCACTTCTGGAACAGCGGCGTGGTGATTCGCCACAACGAAGAGTACGAGAAAATAGAAGGCTGCGATGACGGTGTGATCATGCACCTGAAGTCCGGTAAGAAGCTGAAAGCCGACTGCCTGCTGTACGCCAACGGCCGTACCGGCAATACCGATTCATTGCGGCTGGAAAATATCGGGCTTGAAACAGACAGCCGCGGTCAGCTGAAGGTCAACAGCATGTATCAGACCGCGCTGCCGCACGTATACGCGGTGGGCGACGTAATTGGCTACCCGAGCCTGGCCTCCGCCGCTTACGATCAGGGCCGCATTGCCGCTCAGGCGCTGGTGAAGGGTGAAGCAACGGCGCATCTGATCGAAGATATCCCGACGGGGATCTACACCATTCCAGAAATCAGTTCCGTGGGAAAAACCGAGCAGCAGCTGACGTCAATGAAGGTGCCTTACGAGGTAGGTCGTGCCCAGTTTAAACATCTGGCGCGGGCGCAGATCGTGGGGATGAGCGTAGGTACGCTGAAAATTCTGTTCCATCGCGAGACGAAAGAGATCCTCGGGATTCACTGCTTCGGTGAACGCGCGGCGGAAATCATTCATATCGGTCAGGCAATCATGGAGCAGAAAGGCGGTGGTAACACCATTGAGTACTTCGTTAACACCACCTTTAACTACCCGACCATGGCAGAAGCCTATCGGGTAGCCGCGCTGAACGGCTTAAACCGCCTGTTTTAACGCGCTGTCGAAATGGCCATCCATCGCACCGCGGATGGCCTCTGCCAGCTGCTCATAGCGGCTGCGCAGCGGTGACCCTGGGCGATACACCAGGCCAATGGTGCGACGCGGCTCCGGCTTAATGCACGGCAGGTACACCACGCCATCACGCTTACGCTCGCGTGGCACGGCCAGCGCAGGCAGCAACGTAATACCGCTTCCCGCCGCCACCATATTACGCAGCGTTTCCAGACTGGTTGCGCGGAAGTGGGTATCTTCGTCAGCGCCCGCTTCGAAGCAGAAACCCATCGCCTGATCGCGCAGGCAGTGACCGTCTTCCAGCATCAGCAGCTTTTCACCGGCCAGATCGGCCATCGGCACGCGATCGCGGTTCGCCCACGGGTGATCTTCATAGATCGCCAGCATCATCGGCTCATCGAACAGCGGTACTTCAATAAACGCTTCGCTCTCTTTTACCAGCGCCAGAATGGCGCAGTCGAGCTTGCCGCTGTCCAGCTGCGCCAGCAGCTGATGGGTTTGCGCTTCGTGCAGGTACATTTCGAGTTTCGGGAACGTCTGGTGCAGCATCGGAATGATGTGCGGTAACAGGTACGGGCCAACGGTTGGGATCAGGCCAATATGCAGCGGGCCGGACATGGCCTCTCCCTGCTGGCTTGCCATTTCCTTGAGCACTTTGACCTCGCGCAGCACGGTGCGCGCCTGATCCACCAGCAGAAGACCGGCCTGGGTGAACAGCACCTTACGGCTGGTGCGCTCCAGCAGCATCACGCCCAGCTCGTCTTCCAGCTTGCGGATCTGCCCGCTCAGCGTCGGCTGGCTGACGTGGCAGGAATCTGCCGCGCGGCGAAAGTGACGATGCTCGGCTAACGCTACCAGGTATTCAAGATCACGAATATTCATTATTCATCCTCCGTCGCCACGATAGTTCATGGCGATAGATAGCATAGCAATGAACGATTATCCCTATCAAGCATTCTGTTGAATAATACGCCACATAGACGAGGCGGCCGTGTTTGACCCTTGACGTCCCCGCACCGTCAGCGAGTTTCTCTCAAAACTCGAACAACTAAAGCCAACGTGAACTTTTGCGGACCCCGTGGTCCGCTTTTTTTTTGCGTAAAAAAGCCTGGCGCTAAGCCAGGCTCCGTTTTTCTCCCTCTCCCGGCAGGAGAGGGCCGGGGTGAGGGCACCAGCCCGCACGGTTCAAATCAGGCGGTTTTTCGCATCCGCAATCGCCTGCGCCACCTGCTTCGGCGACACGCCGCCTTTCGCCGCACGTTTATCCAGGCAGGACTGCAGCGCCAGAATCGGGTACACATCCTCCCCGATCGCCGCGCTGAATTTTTGCAGGTCGGCAAGCGCCAGATCTTCCAGCGGTTTACCCTGACGAATCGCTTCCACTACCGCTTCGCCCACAATATGGTGCGCCTCGCGGAACGGTACACCCTTCGCGACAAGGTAGTCCGCCAGTTCAGTAGAGTTGGCATAGCCCTGCTGCGCCGCTTCCTGGCAGCGCGGACGTTTCACCTGAATACCGTCCAGCACCAGCGCGCCCATGTGCAGACAGTCCAGCCAGGTGTCGAGCGCGTCGAACAGCCCTTCTTTGTCTTCCTGCATATCTTTGTTGTACGCCAGCGGCAGCCCTTTCAGGGTCATCATCATGCCGGTCAGCGCGCCCTGCACGCGACCGCACTTGCCGCGGATCAGCTCCAGCGCGTCCGGGTTTTTCTTCTGCGGCATCAGGGATGAGCCTGAGGTCACGCGGTCGGACAGCTCAACGAAGCCCGCTTCACCGGAGTTAAAGAAGATCAGGTCTTCGGCAAAGCGCGAAAGATGCACCATCCCGATAGAGGCATTGGAGAGCAGCTCCAGCACGTGGTCACGGTCAGAGACGCTGTCCAGGCTGTTGCGGGTGGCGGAAGCAAAGCCCAGCCATCCTGCCAGCTGCTCGCGGTCGATTTCATACGCCGTACCGGCCAGCGCGCCGCTGCCCAGCGGGCTGACGTCCAGACGCTTCAGGGTATCTTGCAGACGGCTTTCGTCACGCGCCAGCATCTCAACGTAGGCCAGACACCAGTGCGCAAAGGTCACCGGCTGCGCGCGCTGCAGGTGGGTATAACCCGGCATCACCGCGTCCTGATTGTTCTGCGCGGTCTCTACCAGCGCACTTTGAAGCTGACGGTTGGCCGCCAGCAGTTCGCCAACGGTCTCTTTACACCACAGCTTCAGGTCGGTGGCGACCTGGTCGTTACGGCTACGGCCGGTGTGCAGCTTTTTACCCAGCTGGCCGACTTTGTCGATCAGCTTGCCTTCCACCCAGCTGTGAATATCTTCGGCATCGCTCTGCAGGATTTGCTGCGGATCCAGACGCACCTCTTCCAGCAGGTTGTTCAGCGCCTCTTCCAGCTGCTGCTGTTCGTCTGCGGTCAGTACGCCAACGGTCACCAGCGCTTTGGACCAGGCCACAGAGCCGACAATATCCTGTTCGGCCAGGCGGTAGTCGAAGCGCAAAGAGTCGTTGAACTGTTTGAACCGCTGATCCGCTGCCTGTGTAAAACGCCCACCCCAAAGTGCCATAACATCGTTCCTTTATTCGTTAGTTCCGCCGGGTGCGCTTCGCTTACCCCGGCCTACGGTCATTCAATAAAAAACTTACGCCAGAATACGCGTGCCAATCGGCGTGCCGTTAAACAGCGCCGGGAGCTGCTCCGCGTGACGCCAGGAGGCGATATCCACCGGGCGGCCCAGCGTGCGCGCTGCATCCAGCGCGGCGTTCACTTTGACGATCATGCCGTCGGTAATAATGCCCTGAGCGATCAGCTGCTCGGCTTTGGCGGCGGTCATTTCCGCTATGCGCTGGCCTTTACCGTCAAGAATGCCGCTCACGTCGGAGAGCAGGATCAGGT
Organism: Enterobacter cloacae complex sp. P17RS; assembly: GCF_014895885.1. NCBI lineage: Bacteria > Pseudomonadati > Pseudomonadota > Gammaproteobacteria > Enterobacterales > Enterobacteriaceae > Enterobacter > Enterobacter cloacae complex sp. P17RS. Next base: position 102,052 of record NZ_JADBQK010000011.1, on the reverse strand, counting down.
CTGCGCCCAGCGTGGCCGCCAGCGCGGTTGCCGCCTGGTCCGCGTTAACGTTCATCAGCTCGCCCTCTTCGGTCACGCCTATAGAGCTCACCACCGGCAGGAAACCGCCTTCCAGCAGGGTGTTAATCAGCTTAGGCGAACCTGGCTGCGCCAGTCCAACATGGCCGAGCTCTTCGTCGAGCTGGGTCACTTTTACGCTGTCACCGTCGCCCAGGTAGAGGCCAACGGACGCAATATGGTGTTTCTTCGCCCATGCCAGCAGCGTTTTGTTCGCCGTGCCCGCCAGCGCGCCGGTAATGATGTCAATCTGGTCAGCAGGCGTGACGCGCAGGCCATTTTTCTTTTTTACCGGCAGATTCAGCGCTTTCATCAGCTCATCCACCACGCAGCCGCCGCCGTGCACAATCACCAGCGGACGCTGGTGCGATTCGCGATAGTTCACCAGCGCGGTAAACAGGCGCTCCAGCGCTTCTTCGCTGTCCAGCAGTACACCACCGAGTTTGATAATTAATGGGTTCATCATCACACCTTAAATAAGAGCCTGCGTTTCAGGGAAGCCGAAACGAATATTTGCACACTGCATTGCCTGTGCGGCAGCGCCTTTGAGTAAGTTATCTTCTGCGGCGACCACAATCAGATGCTCGCCCTGTACGGCAAAGCCGATATCGCAGAACGGCAGGCCAACCACGTTTTTGAGCGCCGGCACGCCTTTGTCGTACAGACGCACCAGCGGTTTATCCGCATACGCTTGCGTGAAGGCCTCGCTCACCTGCTCTTTGGTCACGCCCGACTTCAGGCGGCAGGTGATGGTTTCGAGGATCCCGCGCGGGAAGCTGCCCAGGTGCGGGGTAAAAATCACCTCCGCGCCCAGATGGGTGGTGATTTCAGGGTGATGGCGGTGATTAAACACGCCATACGGCTGAAGGCTCACTTCGCAGAAGCTGTTGGAGATAGCGGCCTTGCGCCCCGCACCGCTCACGCCGCTGGTGGCGTTGATCACCGGCCACTGGCTCAGATCCAGCAGACCGGCGTCGATCAGCGGCTTCAGGGAGAGCTGCGCCGCCGTCGGGTAGCAGCCCGGAACGGCAATCAGGTCCGCTTCTTTCAGTTTATCCGCACTCCACTCCGCCAGGCCGTACACCGCTTTTTCAAGCAGATCCGGATGCTGATGAGTGAAGCCGTAATATTTTTCGTAGAACGCGCCGTCGTTAACGCGGAACGCGCCGGAGAGGTCAAACACCACGCAGCCGGCCGCCAGGAACTGCGGCGCCAGGTCGTGGCTGACCTCGTGCGCGGTGGCTAAAAACACCACGTCGACGCCGTCGGTAAACTCGCTGATGTCAGACATCGGCTGCAGCGGCAGATCGACCATGCCCTTAAGCTGCGGATGCAAATCGGAAATTAACTTTCCTGCATCATTGCTTTGCGCTGACACGGTCAAAGCGGTTATGGTCATATGAGGGTGGCGATTTACGTAGCTTACAAGCTCTGCGCCCGCATAACCGCTAGCGCCTACAATCAGCGTATTCAACATCGGGTTCCTTTATGCTCAACGTTAATGTATTTTTATTCACATTTATTGCATGAATATTGATACTATCACGACCTAAGGTGTGTCAACAATGAAAATGAACTTACCGCCATTTATCGAGATCTACCGCGCCCTGATTGCCACACCGTCCATCAGTGCGACCGAAGAAGCGCTGGATCAGAGCAATGAGTCTTTAATCAATCTGCTGGCGGGTTGGTTTAGCGATCTTGGGTTTAACGTTGAGGTTCAGCCCGTCCCCGGAACACGCCACAAATTTAACCTGCTCGCCAGCACCGGAACCGGCGCGGGCGGCCTGCTGCTGGCCGGCCATACCGACACCGTACCGTTTGACGATGGCCGCTGGACGCGCGATCCGTTCACCCTGACCGAGCATGACAACAAGCTCTACGGTCTGGGCACCGCCGACATGAAAGGCTTCTTCGCCTTTATCCTCGACGCGCTGCGTGACGTGGACGTGACGAAGCTGAAAAAACCGCTCTACATTCTGGCAACCGCCGATGAAGAGACCAGCATGGCGGGCGCACGTTATTTCTCTGAAAACACGTCGATTCGTCCGGACTGCGCGATCATCGGTGAACCGACCTCTCTGCAGCCGATTCGTGCGCACAAAGGCCATATTTCTACCGCGGTGCGCGTGCTGGGCCAGTCCGGTCACTCCAGCGATCCGGCGCGCGGCGTGAACGCCATTGAGCTGATGCACGACGCCATTGGCCGCATTATGACCCTGCGCGACGATCTGAAAGAGCGGTATCACTACGAGGCATTCACCGTGCCGTATCCGACGCTGAACCTCGGTAGCCTGCACGGCGGCGATGCGTCCAACCGCATCTGCGCCTGCTGCGAACTACATATGGATATCCGTCCGCTGCCGGGCATGACGCTGAGCGATCTGGATGGCCTGCTGAATGAAGCGCTGGCCCCGGTGAGCGAGCGCTGGCCGGGACGCCTGACGGTCTCCGAACTGCATCCGCCAATACCGGGCTACGAATGCCCGCCAGACCATCAGCTGGTTCAGGTGGTGGAAAAACTGCTCGGCGAGAAAACCGACGTGGTGAACTACTGCACCGAAGCGCCTTTTATTCAAACGCTTTGCCCGACGCTGGTCCTCGGCCCTGGCTCCATTAACCAGGCCCACCAGCCGGATGAATATCTGGAAACCCGCTTCATCAAGCCCACCCGCGAGCTGATTACCCAGGTTGTGCATCACTTCTGCTGGCATTAAAACCGCACCGAAAAGTCCCCTCTCCCTGTGGGAGAGGGTTAGGGTGAGGGCAACAAATCGCATGATCACCGTCACATTTCCATAAGCATCTCTTATCTGACGCAATGCGAATTAAATTTCGTAAATTGCCCGCATTTATTCGTTTGCTGAACCGTTTTCGCAGCAATTGACGACGGGGGTTTTACGTGGCTTTATAAAGGGAGATGACAAAATAATGTCCAGAAGATTTTCGCCTGGGCATAAACAAAAATGATGGGGTGACTGGGTTTTTATGAACGAACAATATTCCGCGTTGCGTAGTAATGTCAGCATGCTCGGCAAAGTGCTTGGAGATACCATCAAAGACGCATTAGGGGAGAACATCCTCGACCGCGTTGAAACCATCCGCAAGCTGTCCAAATCTTCCCGTGCCGGTAACGAGGCCAGTCGTCAGGAGCTGCTCACCACCTTGCAGAACCTCTCTAACGATGAGCTGCTGCCCGTTGCCCGCGCCTTCAGCCAGTTCCTGAACCTGGCAAACACCGCTGAGCAATACCACAGCATTTCGCCAAACGGCGAAGCGGCCAGCAACCCGGAAGTCATTGCCCGCACCCTTCGTAAACTGAAAGACCAGCCAGACCTCAACGAAGCCACCATCAAAAAAGCGGTGGAGTCCCTTTCGCTGGAGCTGGTGCTGACCGCACACCCAACCGAAATCACCCGTCGTACGCTGATCCACAAGATGGTGGAAGTAAACAGCTGCCTGAAGCAGCTGGATAACAAAGACATTGCCGACTACGAGCGCAACCAGCTGATGCGCCGTCTGCGCCAGCTGATTGCCCAGTCCTGGCATACCGATGAAATTCGTAAGCATCGCCCAAGCCCGGTCGACGAAGCCAAATGGGGCTTTGCGGTGGTGGAAAACAGCCTGTGGGAAGGGGTACCAAACTACCTGCGCGAGCTGAACGAACAGCTGGAAGAAAACCTGGGCTATCGTCTGCCGGTAGACTTTGTGCCGGTGCGCTTCACCTCCTGGATGGGCGGTGACCGCGACGGCAACCCGAACGTGACCGCGGAAATCACCCGTCACGTCCTGTTGCTGAGCCGCTGGAAAGCGACCGACCTGTTCCTGAAGGATATTCAGGTGCTGATCTCCGAGCTGTCGATGGTTGAAGCGACGCCGGAACTGCGCGCGCTGGCCGGTGAAGAAGGTGCCAGCGAGCCGTACCGCTTCCTGATGAAAAAGCTACGCGGTCAGCTGATGGCCACCCAGGCGTGGCTGGAAGCGCGCCTTAAAGGCCAGCGCCTGCCGAAGCCGGAAGGTCTGCTGAGCCAGAACGAACAGCTCTGGGAGCCGCTGTACGCCTGCTATAAATCACTCCAGGCCTGTGGCATGGGCATCATCGCCAACGGCGAACTGCTTGATACCCTGCGCCGCGTGAAGTGTTTCGGCGTACCGCTGGTGCGTATCGACGTGCGTCAGGAAAGTACCCGCCATACTGAAGCCCTGGGCGAGCTGACCCGCTATCTCGGCATCGGCGACTATGAAAGCTGGTCAGAAGCCGACAAGCAGGCGTTCCTGATCCGCGAATTGAACTCCAAGCGCCCTCTGCTGCCGCGCAACTGGGAGCCAAGCAACGACACCCGCGAGGTGCTCAACACCTGTAAAGCGATCGTCGATGCGCCGAAAGGATCGGTGGCCGCCTACGTGATCTCCATGGCGAAAACCCCGTCCGACGTGCTGGGTGTTCATCTTCTGCTGAAAGAAGCGGGCATCGACTACGCCCTGCCAGTCGCCCCGCTGTTTGAGACCCTCGACGACCTGAACAACGCCAACGACGTCATGACCCAGCTGCTGAACATCGACTGGTATCGCGGCTTTATTCAGGGCAAGCAGATGGTGATGATTGGCTATTCCGACTCCGCGAAAGATGCGGGCGTGATGGCGGCGTCCTGGGCGCAGTATCAGGCTCAGGATGCGCTGATCAAAACCTGCGAGAAAGCCGGTATCGAGCTGACCCTGTTCCACGGTCGCGGCGGCTCCATTGGCCGCGGTGGCGCGCCTGCTCACGCGGCGCTGCTCTCTCAACCGCCGGGAAGCCTGAAAGGCGGCCTGCGCGTGACCGAGCAGGGCGAGATGATCCGCTTCAAGTATGGCCTGCCGGAAGTGACCATCAGCAGCCTGTCGCTCTATACCAGCGCGATCCTGGAAGCGAACCTGCTGCCACCGCCGGAGCCAAAAGAATCCTGGTGCCGCATCATGGACGAGCTGTCAGACATCTCCTGCGATCTGTACCGCGGCTACGTGCGTGAAAACAAAGATTTTGTCCCTTACTTCCGCTCGGCCACGCCTGAACAGGAGCTGGGTAAACTGCCGCTGGGCTCGCGTCCTGCAAAGCGTCGCCCGACCGGTGGCGTTGAATCACTGCGCGCCATTCCATGGATCTTCGCCTGGACGCAGAACCGCCTGATGCTGCCCGCCTGGCTGGGTGCCGGTGCCGCGCTGCAAAAAGTGGTGGAAGACGGCAAACAGAACGAACTGGAAACCATGTGCCGCGACTGGCCCTTCTTCTCTACCCGTCTTGGCATGCTGGAGATGGTCTTCTCGAAGGCCGACCTGTGGCTGGCGGAATACTACGACCAGCGGCTGGTGAAACCAGAGCTGTGGGCGTTGGGTAAAGAACTGCGCGAACTGCTGGAAGGCGACATCAAAGTGGTGCTGGACATCGCCAACGACTCGCACCTGATGGCGGACCTGCCGTGGATCGCCGAATCAATCCAGCTGCGTAACATCTACACCGACCCGCTGAACGTTTTACAGGCTGAACTGCTGCACCGTTCCCGTCTGGCGGAAGAGGAAGGTAAAGAGCCGGATCCTCGCGTTGAACAGGCGCTGATGGTGACGATTGCGGGCGTTGCGGCGGGTATGCGTAACACTGGGTAATGCTTTATGCCGGGCAGGCGTTTTTAGCGCCGCCCGGCACGTTTCGGTAGTCTTCTCATGTATTCCGATATCACCCAAATTTTGACTGACCTGGTGAACCGTACGTTACCGCTGGGCCAGATTCATTTCACAGCGCTGGCTGAACAGCATCCCCGAACATCTCCCTGCCTCGTCATTACCCTTGCTCCCCCCTGTGAGGCGATATTTTCATCCTTTGGACACATCACCCTTCCACCGCCTAACGCCCTGAGCATACATTTCGGTAAGCAGCAGCTGACTCTCGATTTACAGCGTGACAACGCGCTTTTGCAGCAGCTGCAGGTTCCCCGGCGTGGCCCGCGAACGGGTGCTTTTCTTCTGCAAGCGCTCACCGAATTACAGATGCAGCCAGACGAGCAAGACACAGCCATGCTGGTGGTATTAAGCTTGCTCAGCCACTGCCGGGATCTGCTTGGCAGTGACATCCACACCGCTAACCGCAGCCGGGCGCTATTCGAAGCCGTTCGTAGCTATATCGAAGAAAATTACGCCTCTTCGTTAACGCGCGAATCCGTGGCACAGGCGTTCTACATCTCGCCGAATTACCTTTCCCATCTCTTTCAGAAGATCGGCCACGTGGGGTTCAACGAGTATCTGACACAAACGCGGCTGGAACATGCGCGCCAGCTGCTGAAAGGCTACGATCTCAAAATTAAAGATATTGCCGCACGCTGCGGATTTCCTGACAGCAACTACTTTTGTCGCCTCTTTCGCAAGCACACCGAGCGTTCCCCTTCCGAATATCGTCGCCAGTATCACAGCCAGCTTATCGCCAAAAAATAGCACTGTGATCGCTATCGCACTTCGCTAAGGACATTACATTTGTCCAGTATTTGGCAAAATTGACCTGTATCCGCCGCACTCAGCCGGGCCTTATCCTTTATTCAACCTTTCTGACTTAAGGAAAAATAATGGAACTGTATCTGGATACCGCGAACGTGGCGGAAGTGGAACGCCTTGCCCGCATCTTCCCCATCGCGGGCGTCACCACCAACCCAAGCATCATTGCCGCCAGCCGTGAATCCATCTGGGACGTGCTGCCGCGGCTGCAACAAGCCATCGGGCCGGAGGGCACGCTGTTTGCTCAAACCATGAGCCGCGACGCCGAAGGCATGGTGGCGGAGGCCAAACGCCTGAGTAACGCCATCACGGGTATTGTGGTGAAAATTCCGGTCACCGCGCAGGGGCTTATCGCCATTAAAGAGCTGAAAAGAGAGGGTATTACCACGCTGGGCACCGCCGTTTACAGCGCCGCTCAGGGTTTACTGGCCGCGCTGGCAGGCGCGAAATACGTTGCGCCGTACGTCAACCGTGTCGACGCACAGGGCGGCGACGGTATTGGCATGGTACAGGAGCTGCAGTCCCTGCTGGAATTGCATGCGCCGGAAAGCATGGTGCTGGCTGCCAGCTTTAAAACACCGCGTCAGGCGCTGGACTGCCTGCTGGCCGGATGCGAGGCAATCACGCTCCCCTTAGACGTAGCGCAACAAATGCTCGGTACCCCAGCGGTAGAGTCGGCCATAGAAAAGTTCGAGCAGGACTGGAAAAACGCGTTTGGTAATCTCAATCTCTAAGGGAGAACTGTTATGGACCGTATCATTCAATCGCCGGGGAAATATATCCAGGGCGCGGATGTGCTGACCCGTCTCGGCGACTATCTGAAACCCCTGGCAAACCGCTGGCTGATCGTCGGCGATAAGTTTGTGCTGAGTTTTGCCGAAGACACCCTGCGCCAGAGTTTTAAAAAAGCCGAACTGCATGCCGAAATCGCGCCGTTTGGCGGCGAATGTTCGCAAAATGAAATCGATCGCCTGAAAAAGTTGGCCGACAGCGCCGACTGCCTGGCAGTACTGGGGATTGGTGGCGGTAAAACGCTTGATACCGCGAAAGCGCTGGCTCACTTTATGGACGTGCCGGTCGCCATTGCGCCGACTATCGCTTCCACCGACGCGCCGTGCAGCGCCCTTTCCGTTATTTACACCGACAGCGGCGAGTTCGATCGCTACCTGATGCTGCCGCACAACCCGAACATGGTCATTGTGGATACGAAAGTGGTAGCAGGTGCGCCTGCACGTCTGCTGGCCGCCGGGATTGGCGACGCGCTGGCGACCTGGTTTGAAGCACGCGCCTGCTCGCGCAGCGGCGCGACCACCATGGCCGGGGGTAAATGCACACAGGCGGCATTAGCGCTCGCCGAGCTGTGCTACAACACGCTGGTTGAAGAGGGTGAAAAAGCGATGCTGGCGGCGGAACAGCATGTGGTAACGCCTGCGCTGGAACGCATTATCGAAGCCAACACCTATCTCAGCGGCGTCGGCTTTGAAAGTGGCGGGCTGGCGGCTGCACACGCTATTCATAACGGCATGACGGCGGTGCCTGACGCGCATCACTTCTATCATGGGGAAAAAGTGGCGTTTGGTACGCTGACGCAGCTGGTGCTGGAAAACGCGCCGGTAGAAGAAATTGAGACCGTCGCGGCGCTTTGCCACAGCGTAGGGCTGCCGATCACCCTGGCACAGCTGAACATCAAAGAGGATATTCCGGCCAAAATGCGTCTGATTGCCGAAGCCTCTTGTGCGGAAGGAGAAACGATCCACAACATGCCGGGGGGCGTCACGCCGGATCAGGTGTATGCGGCGCTGCTGGTGGCAGACCAGTATGGACAGCGATTCCTGCAGGAGTGGGAGTAATAAAAAAGCCGGGTGGCGCTGCGCTTACCCGGCCTACATGGCACTTTAATTTGTAGGCCGGGTAAGGCGTAGCCGCCACCCGGCACAATGGCTACTTCACGTCAAACCGATCCAAATCCATCACCTTCGCCCATGCGGCAACGAAGTCACGGACAAACTTCTCGTGCGCATCGCTGCTGGCGTAAACCTCGGCCAGCGCGCGCAGGACGGCGTTCGAACCGAAGACCAGGTCGGCGCGGGTCGCGGTGTATTTCACTTCACCGCTGGCGCGATCGCTACCGGCAAACAGCTCGTTTGAATCGTCGGTCGCTTTCCACTGGGTATTCATATCCAGCAGGTTCACGAAGAAGTCGTTGCTCAGCACGCCCTCGCGGCTGGTGAATACGCCATTCTTGCTGCCATCAAAGTTCGTGCCCAGCACGCGCAGGCCGCCGATCAGCACCGTCAGCTCAGGTGCGGTCAGGGTCAGTTGCTGGGCTTTGTCGATCAGCAGCGACTCGGTGGTAGACACATCCACCTGCGCACGGTAGTTGCGGAAGCCGTCGGCAATCGGTTCGAGCAGGTTAAACATCTCGATATCCGTCTGATCCTGACGTGCATCCACACGGCCCGGCGTGAACGGCACGTTGACGTAAACGCCCGCGGCTTTCGCCGCCTGCTCAACGCCCACAACGCCCGCCAGCACGATGATATCCGCCAGCGAGGCTTTATTGGTGGTGCGCTGAATAGCTTCCAGAGCCGGTAACGCACGTACCGCCGCAGCGTTCACGTCCCAGTCGCGCTGAGGCGCCAGCGCCACACGCGCGCCGTTGGCGCCGCCGCGCTTGTCGCCACCGCGGAAGGTCGATGCAGACGCCCATGCCACGGAAACCAGCTCGCTCACGGAGAGACCAGAGGCCGCGATTTCCGCTTTCAGGCTTTCAATGTCTTCCTGCGTTGGATGGAACACCGGCTGAGGCAGCGGATCCTGCCAAATCAGATCTTCTTTCGGCACTTCCGGGCCGATGTACCGCGCTTTTGGCCCCATATCACGGTGGGTCAGTTTGAACCACGCGCGCGCGAAGGCTTCGTTAAAGGCCTGCGGATCGTTCAGGAAGCGACGGGAAATTTTCTCGAATTCCGGGTCGAAACGCAGCGTCAGGTCGGTGACCAGCATGGTTGGCTTACGTTTTTTCGACGGGTCAAACGGGTCTGGCATGATTTCCGGCGCATCCACGGCTTCAAACTGAATCGCGCCTGCCGGGCTGCGGGTCTGCACCCATTCGTATTTGAACAGGTTCTCGAAGAAGTAGTTGCTCCACTGGGTCGGAGTTTGCGACCAGATGACCTCCAGCCCGGAGGTGATGGCATCAGCGCCAATACCGGTGCCGTGCGTGCTGGCCCAGCCTAAGCCCTGCGCTTCAATCGGCGAGGCTTCCGGATCGGTACCTACGTGCGTGGCTTCACCCGCGCCGTGGGTTTTACCGAGCGTATGGCCGCCGGCAATCAGCGCGACGGTCTCTTCGTCGTTCATACCCATGTTGCCAAAGGTGGCGCGGATCGCCGCCGCAGCAGACAGCGGTTCACCGCTGGCGTTTGGCCCTTCCGGGTTCACGTAAATCAGCCCCATTTCGGTGGCCGCCAGCGGGCGCTTCGCCAGTGCTTCCGGGTCACGGTGGGTCAGCCAGGCTTTTTCATCACCCCAGTTCACGTCCAGATCCGGTTCCCAGACGTCTTCACGACCGGCGCCAAAACCAAAGGTGCGGAAGCCGGAGTTCTCCAGCGCCACGTTACCCGCGAGAATAAACAGGTCGGCCCAAGAGATTTTTTGTCCGTATTTTTGCTTGATTGGCCACAGCAGGCGGCGCGCTTTATCCAGGCTGACGTTATCAGGCCAGGAGTTCAGCGGCGCAAAGCGCTGTTGGCCGCGTCCGGCGCCGCCGCGTCCGTCAACGGAGCGGTAAGTACCGGCACCGTGCCAGGCCATACGAATAAACAGACCCGCGTAGCTGCCCCAGTCGGCAGGCCACCACGGTTGAGAATCGGTTAACAGGGCTTTGAGATCGCCCTTGAGGGCGGAATAGTCGAGCTTGCTGAATTCTTTGCGGTAGTCGAAGTCTTCACCCAGAGGGTTCGAACGGTTGGAATGTTGGTTGAGAAGATCGATGCGGAGTTGTTTAGGCCACCACTCTTTGCTGCCGGTACCTGCGCCCGCGCTGTGATCGACGCCGCCCTGATGGAACGGACATTTGCCGGCGGATGCCGCGTTATTGGTCTCGTCTGACGTGCTCATCGCTATGCTCCCTTTACAGTGATACCGTTACGATATACACCACTAGCAATAAGATATAGTTGAATTAATCCACAGATTCGATAGTTAATACCTTTTAACTTTTTATCTGATTAAAAAGCCCTCACTTTATGAGGGCTTTTTGCTGATTACGCTGGACGAACGCCCAGCGTATGACAAATGGCGTAGCTCATCTCCGCGCGGTTAAGCGTGTAGAAGTGGAAGTCTTTCACCCCTTCGCGGCTTAAGATCTTCACCATGTCCATCGCGATATTGGCCCCCACCAGCTTGCGGGTTTCCGCATCATCGTCCAGCCCTTCGTACATTTTGGACATCCACAGCGGAATGCGAACGTTGGTCATATCGGCGAACTTCTTCGCCTGTTTGAAGTTAGAGACTGGCAGAATGCCCGGGATAATTTCGACGTCGATACCTGCCGAGACGCAGCGGTCGCGGAAGCGCAGATAGCTTTCCACGTCAAAGAAGAACTGGGTGATGGCGCGGTTGGCACCGGCCTCCACCTTACGCTTCAGGTTAAGCAAATCCGCCTGGGCGCTTTTCGCTTCCGGGTGGACTTCAGGGTAGGCGGCCACGGAGATATCAAAATCAGCAACGTCTTTCAGCAGCGCGACCAGATCGGTAGCGTACATGTCCGGCTTGCCGCTTCCCGGCGGCAGATCGCCACGCAGGGCAACGATATGGCGAATCCCGTTGTTCCAGTAGTCCTGGGCAATGGCGCGCAGCTCATCGCGGGTGGCGTCAATACAGGTCAGATGCGGCGCTGCTTCCAGACCGGTACGATCTTTGATGCCTTTAATAATGCTGTGCGTACGGTCACGCTCGCCGGAGTTGGCGCCGTAGGTCACGGAGACAAACTTCGGCTTCAGGCTGCTCAGGCGATCGATAGAGCTCCACAGGGTTTGCTCCATTTCACTGGTGCGCGGCGGGAAAAATTCAAAAGAGACGTTAATCTGGCCGTTTACTTCGGCCAGGCTCTGATTCAGTGCTTCCCGCTGGTTGGCGTGAAAAAAGCTCATACCTTACCTCTATCTTTCGCGTGTCATTGTCTGTTGTGTTGTGAACTTCTATACGTTTAGACGTCCAGATGTAAAAATGACGGAAAAGCGGCGTGACGTCAACAGAAATAATCACAATAACGGTGAGGTTTGCTCAGGGAAGGTGAAGGGAGTTCATGATGAGGGTGAGCGCGGTCTGATGCCCTCACCCTAACCCTCTCCCACAGGGAGAGGGAAATTCACTTTTTACAGCAGCTTAGCCAGACGGTTAATATCGGACTGGATAGCCCCAGCGGTGACATCGCGCCCCGCGCCCGGGCCGCGGATCACCAGCGGGTTATCGCGGTACCAGCGGCTTTCAATGGCGAAGACGTTATCGCACGGCAGCAGGGCCGCCAGCGGATGGTCAGGACGCACCGCCTCGACACCCACACGCGCCTTACCGTTCGCCTCGAAACGCGCCACGTAGCGCAGCACCAGCCCCATCTCGTTTGCCGCTTCCAGACGCTGCACCATCTGGTCATTCAGCTCGTCGCCGTTTTCGAAGAAGTGATCAACAGAACCTTCTTCGCAGCCCGCAGGCACCAGCGACTCGACGCGTACGGAATCCGGCTCGATGTCATAACCGGCTTCACGAGCCAGGATCACCAGCTTGCGCATCACGTCTTTACCGGAGAGGTCAACGCGCGGATCGGGCTCGGTTAAGCCCTGCTGCCACGCCTGATCCACCAGGTCGGTGAACGGTACGGTGCCGTCAAACTGCAGGAACAGCCAGGAGAGCGTGCCGGAGAAGATCCCGCTCAGCGCCAGAATGCTGTCGCCGCTTTCAATCAGGTCACGCACGGTATGGTTAACCGGCAGGCCCGCGCCAACGGTGGCATTATAGAGCCAGTGGCGGCCCGTTTTTTCAAACGCGTCGTGGATCTGACGGTATTTATCGGTGCTGCTCGCCCCCGCCAGCTTGTTGGCGCTGATGACGTGGAAACCGTGGCTGGCGAAATCCAGATACTGATCGGCAAGCTGTTCGCTGGCGGTGACGTCCAGCACCACCAGATCGTCATACGGGTGCGCGCGCATCCACAGGAACAGCGACTCTTCATCCTGCTCAACCGCTTCATCGTTAAAGAAGGCAAGCGCCCGGCTGGCGTCCAGCCCTTGATAGTTCAGCAGGCTGCGGCGGCTATCCACCACGCCCGCAAGAATAAATTCAAACCCGGTACGCGCCGAAAGCGTGACCTGTTCGCGGGCGAACAGCTCCAGCCAGCGGGAACCGATGTTACCCTTACCAAACAGCACCAGGCCGATGCGTTTTTCCGCGCGGAACAGCGAGGTGTGCAGACCCTGAATCAGGCTTTCGGTTGGGCCTTTACGCAGCACGGCGACCAGGCTGATGCCCTCTTCCGACTGCCAGGTGAACTCCACCGGCTGGCCCTTCAGTTGCTGCCAGAAACGGTGGCAGTGCAGCGGGTTACGGGTGACGCCCGCGCCGACCATCGCCACCAGCGCCAGCCCCTGACGCAGGCGAAGCTCGCCCGGCAGGCCCGCTTCGTCGAGAATTTTCAGCGCGCTGTCCGCCACTTCGGCGGTATAGCAGAACTGCAGCAGTTGACGATCGTTATGCACGCCAACGGCCAGCGGACGCACCTGGGCGCGTTTCAGGATCGTGTCGATATCTTTATGCGCCAGCCTGAAGTCCTGACCCGCAGGCACCTGGAACTCAATCAGGCAGATGTCGTCGTGGCTGGTGACAATGCGCGCGCCCGTGCCGGACGCCAGCACGCGCTCAATGCGGGTAGACCCCTGATCCGGCGTATAGCTACAGCGCAGCTGCAGGTCAATATCGCTGCCGGAAACCGGCTGCAGCGTACGGGCGTGCAGAACCGGTGCCGCCAGACGCGCCAGCTCGCTCGCTTCGTCGAGACGCAGCAGCGGAAGCAGGCAGGCATCTTTCACTTTACGCGGGTCCGCGCTGTAGACACCGGCCACGTCGCTCCAGATGGTGACGCGGGACACGCCCGCCAGGGCACCGATCTGCGTTGCCGAGTAGTCCGAGCCGTTACGGCCCAGCAGCACGGTTTCACCGGCGTTGCTGCGGCTGATAAAGCCGGTGACGACAATACGTTTGCCCGGATGCTGCACCAGCAGCTGTTGCAGCAGCGGATAGGACAACCCTTCGTCCACCTGCGGCTGCGCGGCGCGTTCCGCACGCAGGAAATCACGCGCGTCGAGCCAGGCCGCGTCTAGGCCCAGGTGTTGCAGTACGGCGGCCATCAGGCGCGCGGACCACACTTCACCGTGGCCCACCACTTCGGCATACACCGCGTCGGTAATCCCGCTGTCCAGCAGAGCAGCCAGACGCTCAAGGTCATGCGTGAAGGCGCTGATCAGCCCGTCCGCCACGTCCGCAGGCAGCAGGCCGGCAATCAACTCGCTCTGGTAACGACGTAAGGACTGTTGCACCTGATGCGCAGAAAGGCGATCGGTCTGGCTCAGTTTCAGCCAGCTAATCAACTGGTTGGTGGTGCTGCCCGCCGCCGAGACAACCATCATGTCACCCGGCTGTGAATATTCGGTCATGATCCCTGCGACGCGCAGATAACATTTCACATCAGCAAGACTACTACCACCAAACTTGTGCAGCTGACGACCCTTCGCCCCTGCCTGCGCTATCACACTCATGATTACCCCTTGGCTGCGACCCGGAAGCCATTTTCCAGATCGGCAATTAAATCTTCAGAATCTTCAATACCGGTCGAGATACGCAGCAGCGTCTCGGAAATCCCGGCGGCGGCACGTGCTTCCGGTGCCATACCTGCGTGTGTCATGGTCGCGGCGTGGGAGATCAAGCTTTCAACCCCACCTAAGGATTCCGCCAGCGTAAACAATGACAGCCCGCTCAGGAAGCGACGCAGCGTTTGCTCGTCACCGTCCAGTTCAAAACTTAACATCGCGCCAAATCCCTTCTGCTGGCGCGCGGCAATCTCATGCCCCTGGTTTTCCGGCAGCGACGGGTGATAAAGCTTCTTCACCAGCGGCTGGGTTTTCAGGAAATCGACAATCGCCTGGGCATTACGCTGCGCCACGTCCATGCGCGGCGACAGCGTGCGGATGCCGCGCAACAGCAGGTAGCTGTCGAACGCGCCCGCGGTGACGCCGATATTATTAGCCCACCATGCCAGTTCCGTGACAACGTCGGGATCTTTTGCAATCACCACGCCCGCCACCACGTCAGAATGGCCGTTCAGATATTTAGTGCATGAATGCAATACCAGATCCGCACCCAGTGCTAACGGGTTCTGAAGGGCCGGACTGAGGAAGGTATTATCCACTACACTTATCGCTCCCGCATCCCTTGCGAGCTGACAAATTTTCGCAATGTCGACAACGCGCAACAATGGGTTGCTTGGACTTTCCACCAGAACCAGCTTCGGCTTCTCTGCCAGCGCCTGTTTCAGCGCCTGTTCGTCGTTTTGATCGACAAACAGAACGCGGTAGCAGCCGCGCTTTGCCAGGCTGTCAAACAGACGATAGCTGCCGCCGTAACAGTCGTGCGGCGCAACCAGCAGATCGCCAGGCTTCAGGAACACCGTGGTCACCAGGTGAATGGCAGACATACCGGTATTGGTTAATACCGCACCCGCGCCGCCTTCCAGTTCCGCCAGCGCGCGCTGGGTTACATCACGCGTAGGGTTGCCGCGACGCGAGTAGTCATGCGCCCGCGGTTCATTAAATCCGGTGAAATTGTAGGTGCTGGAAAGATGAATGGGCGGGACAACGCAGCCGTACTGCTCGTCATCATTTAATCCGCTACGCACTGCGATCGTGGCCTGTTTACGCGTCATGGTGAGGGCTTCCTGGCGAATAAGGTGAAAAGTCAGCCACCAGAGTAAACATTGAAAGTATGGACGTCAATACATCTGGACATCTAAACTTCTTTGCGTATAGATTGAGCAATGCGCAAATAGCCGTTAAAATTATATGCTTTAGTGCACGCTGCAGCGGCAATATCCGTGCCACGGTATCGTCTCTACGGTAAACTACGCAAGATTACGGTTCAAAACGGGCAGTGACCGGTTTGCACCTTTAGATTAATGACTGAGAGGATTAAAGGTATCTCATGGCTGAATGGAGCGGCGAATATATCAGCCCATACGCTGAGCACGGTAAGAAGAGTGAGCAAGTAAAGAAAATTACGGTTTCCATTCCTCTGAAGGTGTTGAAGATCCTCACCGATGAACGTACGCGTCGTCAGGTGAACAACCTGCGTCACGCGACCAACAGCGAACTGCTGTGCGAAGCGTTCCTGCATGCGTTTACCGGCCAACCGTTGCCGAACGATGACGATCTGCGCAAAGAGCGTAGCGACGAAATTCCGGAAGAGGCGAAGGTGATCATGCGTGAACTGGGTATTGACCCGGAGACGTGGGAATACTGAGAAGCGGATACAAAAAAGGCACCTTGCGGTGCCTTTTTTTCGGGAAACTTATTTAGCGCCCGGGATGCTGAAACGCTTGTTGAAGCGGTCAACACGGCCACCGGTTGCAACATCACGCTGCTTACCAGTGTAAAACGGGTGGCATTTGCCGCACACGTCCAGGTTCAGATCGTGACCCACGGTAGAGCGGATCTGGATAGAGTTACCGCAAGAGCAGTTTGCAGTAATCATTTCGTATTTCGGGTGAATATCTTTTTTCATGGGAGAACCTCAGTTAAGGCCGCGTCGCTCTTCCAGCCCTAACGCCAGACACCACGCGATGTTGAATGTAAGTTCTTTGGCGTAAAGTACACCAAAGGCGGCGAATCATACAGAATTTAACCAACGTATGCAAACTGATCCGCACGCCGCTTTTACTAATGTGTATACTAACGCGCCACTTTTCAAGTCAGGAAGATTCGATGCCCGTCGCTCACGTTGCCCTGCCCGTTCCGCTTCCCCGCACCTTTGACTACCTGCTGCCCGACAGCATGAGCGCCAAAGCGGGCTGTCGCGTGACCGTGCCGTTTGGCAAACAGCAGCGCGTGGGGATCGTCGTCTCCGTCAGCGATACAAGCGAATTACCCCTCAATGAACTGAAATCGGTGGTTGAGGTGCTGGACAGCGAGCCGGTTTACTCCACCAGCACCTGGCGACTGCTGCTGTGGGCGGCAGATTATTATCATCACCCGATTGGCGACGTTCTGTTCCACGCCCTGCCGATCCTGCTGCGCCAGGGCAAAAGCGCCAGCCACGCCCCGATGTGGTACTGGTTTGCCACCGAACAGGGGCAGGCCGTAGACATCAACAGCCTGAAGCGTTCGCAGAAACAGCAGCAGGCGCTGGCGGCGCTGCGTCAGGGAAAAATCTGGCGGCACCAGGTCGACGAGCTTGAGGTCAGCGAAACGGCGCTACAGGCATTAAGAAAGAAAGGGTTGAGCGAGCTGGCCAGCGAAGCGCCCGCCCTTCACGACTGGCGCGACGGCTTCTCCGTCTCGGGCGATCGCCTGCGCCTGAATACCGAACAGGCTACCGCGGTAGGCGCCATTCATAGCGCCTCGGACCACTTTTCCGCCTGGCTGCTGGCGGGCGTGACGGGCTCCGGCAAGACCGAAGTCTATCTGAGCGTGCTGGAAAACGTGCTCGCGCAGGGCAAACAGGCGCTGGTGATGGTGCCGGAAATCGGCCTGACGCCGCAAACCATCGCCCGCTTCCGCGAGCGCTTTAACGCGCCCGTTGAGGTTCTGCACTCCGGGCTGAACGACAGCGAGCGCCTCAGCGCCTGGCTGAAAGCGAAAAACGGCGAAGCGGCGATTGTGATCGGCACCCGCTCGTCGCTGTTTACGCCGTTTAAAAACCTCGGTGTCATCGTCATCGACGAAGAGCACGACAGCTCCTATAAACAGCAGGAAGGCTGGCGCTATCACGCCCGCGATCTGGCGGTCTACCGTGCACACAGCGAGCAAATTCCCATTATTCTCGGATCCGCCACGCCTGCGCTCGAAACGCTGCACAACGTGCGCCAGCGTAAATACCACATGCTGCGCCTGACGCGCCGCGCGGGGAATGCCCGCCCGGCCATTCAGCACGTGCTGGATCTCAAAGGCCAGCAGGTGCAGGCCGGCTTAGCGCCCGCCTTGATTTCCCGCATGCGCCAGCATTTGCAGGCGGGGAACCAGGTCATCCTGTTCCTGAACCGTCGCGGATTCGCCCCCGCCCTGCTGTGCCACGACTGCGGCTGGATTGCCGAGTGCCCGCGCTGCGACCACTACTACACCTTCCATCAGGCCCAGCGACACTTGCGCTGCCACCACTGCGACAGCCAGCGTCCCGTGCCTCGCCAGTGCCCGTCATGTGGTTCCACGCATATCGTGCCGGTGGGGCTGGGAACGGAACAGCTGGAACAGGCGCTTGGCCCTTTCTTCCCGGACGTGCCTATTTCCCGAATCGACCGGGACACCACCAGCCGCAAGGGGGCGCTGGAGCAGCAGCTGGCGGAAGTGCATCGCGGCGGCGCGCGCATCCTGATTGGCACCCAGATGCTGGCCAAAGGGCACCACTTCCCGGACGTGACGCTGGTCGCCCTGCTCGACGTCGACGGCGCGCTGTTCTCGGCAGATTTCCGCTCCGCCGAGCGCTTCGCCCAGCTTTATACCCAGGTTGCCGGGCGTGCCGGACGCGCGGGTAAACAGGGCGAGGTAGTACTGCAAACGCATCACCCTGAGCACCCGCTGCTACAGACTCTGCTGCACAAAGGCTATGACGCCTTTGCCGAGCAGGCGCTGGCCGAACGCCAGACCATGCAGCTGCCGCCGTGGACCAGCCACGTCATCATCCGCGCGGAGGATCATAACAACCAGCAGGCGCCGCTTTTCCTGCAACAGCTGAGGAATCTCCTGCAGGCCAGCCCGCTGGTGGATAACCAGCTGTGGATCCTGGGCCCGGTGCCGGCGCTGGCGCCAAAACGCGGTGGACGTTTCCGCTGGCAAATTTTGCTTCAGCACCCCTCGCGTATTCGCCTGCAGCACATCGTCAGCGGCACGCTGGCGCTCATCAATACCCTGCCGGAAGCGCGTAAAGTGAAGTGGGTACTGGACGTCGATCCCATCGAAGGCTGAAGACGGATCGAAAAATTTAACGCGCCTCACACTTTTTATGAAAATTCTGTAACCGATTCCATTAACTATCTGTAAAAATGGTGATGTCCGCAGTTCGGTGTTCAGGCGAGGAGAAGACGTTGAAGTCCAGGAAAGAGGTTGCCACGGCGACCATGAAAGACGTTGCCGAGAAAGCACAAGTCTCAACGGCAACCGTGTCCCGCGCATTAATGAACCCGGATAAAGTCTCCCAGGCGACCCGTAACAAGGTTGAACAGGCGGCGCTGGAAGTGGGGTATTTCCCGCAGGCGATGGGGCGGAACGTCAAGCGCAATGAATCGCGGACCATCCTGGTAATAGTGCCGGATATCTGCGATCCCTTCTTCAGCGAGATCATTCGCGGTATCGAAGTGACGGCGGCGGAGCAGGGCTATCTGGTGCTGATTGGCGACTGCGCTCACCAGAACCAGCAGGAAAAAACCTTTATCGACCTCATTATCACCAAGCAGATTGACGGCATGCTGCTGCTTGGCTCGCGCCTGCCGTTTGATGCCAGCATCGAAGAACAGCGCAATTTACCGCCGATGGTAATGGCCAACGAATTTGCGCCTGAGCTTGAGCTGCCGACGGTCCACATTGATAACCTCACCGCCGCGTTCAACGCCGTAAACTATCTCCAGGAGCTGGGACATAAGCGGATTGGCTGCATTGCCGGGCCGGAAGAGATGCCGCTGTGCCACTACCGCCTGCAGGGCTATGTTCAGGCGCTGCGCCGTACCGGTGCGATTGTCGATCCGCACTATATTGCGCGCGGTGATTTTACCTTTGAAGCGGGCGGACAGGCGCTGGAGAAACTGCTGGCGCTGCCGGAATCGCCAACGGCGGTGTTCTGCCACAGCGACGTGATGGCGCTGGGTGCGCTTTCACACGCCAAGCGTCGTGGCTTACGCGTGCCGAAAGATTTGTCGATTATCGGATTCGATAACATTTCACTTTCAGAGTTTTGCGATCCACCGCTCTCCACCGTTTCACAACCGCGCTATCAGATTGGCCGCGAAGCGATGCTGCTTCTGCTGGATCAGCTGCAGGGTCAAACGGTTAGCAGCGGCTCGCGTTTGCTGGACTGCGAGCTGATTATTCGCGGCTCTACCCAGGCATTGACTTAAAGTAAACGCCTTTCGGACACCCTTATCTGGTCAAAGCCCCGCCGCTTAAGTAACATGGCGGGCTGACGAACGAATAAATACAGCGAAACGATAGTGGCACAACGAGATTATGTACGTCGCGGCCAGCCGGCACCTTCGCGACGCAAAAAGAGCAGTTCAAAAAGCAAGCAGCGTAGTCTGCCTGCGGTCTCGCCAGCAATGGTCGCTATTGCTGCGGCCGTGCTGGTGGCCTTTATTGGCGGCCTGTACTTCATCACGCACCATAAAAAAGAAGAGTCCGAGGCCCTTCAGGGCAACAAAGTGGTGGGAAATGGTCTGCCGCCGAAACCTGAAGAGCGCTGGCGCTATATTAAAGAGCTGGAAAGTCGTCAGCCCGGCGTGCGTGCGCCTACTGAGCCCTCAGCCGGTGGCGAAGTGAAGAATGCCGATCAGCTGACGGACGAGCAGCGCCAGCTGCTGGCACAGATGCAGGCCGATATGCGCCAGCAGCCGACGCAGCTGAATGAAGTGCCGTGGAATGAACAAACGCCAGCGCAGCGTCAGCAAACGTTGCAGCTGCAGCGTCAGCGCCAGGCACAAATTCAACAGCAGCAACAGCAGCAACAGCAGCAGTGGACGCAAACTCAGCCGGTACAGCAGCCGAAGGCCCAGCCATACCAGCAACCGCAGCAGCAGACGCGTACGGTGCAGTCGCAGCCTGTTCAACAGCCAAAAGCGCAGCCGCCAAAGCAAGCGGCGCAGCCGTATCAGGATCTGCTCCAGACGCCAGCGCATACCACCGCGCAGCAGCCGAAAACGCAGCAGGCCGCGCCGGTGACCAAAGAGACCGAAGCGCCGAAGCAGACGGCAGAGAAAAAAGACGAGCGCCGCTGGATGGTGCAGTGCGGTTCGTTTAAAGGTGCCGAGCAGGCGGAAACGGTACGTGCTCAACTGGCATTTGAAGGATTTGATTCACGCATTACCACCAATAACGGCTGGAACCGCGTGGTGATCGGCCCGGTTAAAGGCAAAGAAAACGCAGACGGCACCATTTCCCGTTTGAAAGTGGCTGGCCACACAAACTGCATTCGACTCGCCTCCGGGGGTTGAAACCCCCAAAATCCCCCCCATCTATCATTTAATTCAGCCCTGAGCACAGGCTCAGGGCTTCTGTTTCCCGAATCTGTAACCAGGGGGTCTGCTCGTGACAACAATAGTAAGTGTACGCCGTAACGGCCATGTGGTAATCGCCGGTGATGGCCAGGCCACGCTGGGTAATACCGTCATGAAAGGCAACGTGAAGAAAGTCCGTCGTCTCTACAACGACAAAGTGATCGCCGGTTTTGCAGGCGGCACGGCGGATGCCTTCACGCTGTTTGAACTGTTTGAACGCAAGCTGGAAATGCACCAGGGTCATCTGGTGAAAGCTGCCGTTGAGCTGGCAAAGGACTGGCGTACCGACCGTATGCTGCGCAAGCTCGAAGCGCTGCTGGCGGTCGCGGATGAAACCGCTTCGCTTATCATCACCGGTAACGGTGACGTGATTCAGCCGGAAAACGACCTGATTGCCATCGGCTCTGGCGGCCCTTATGCCCAGGCTGCAGCCCGCGCGCTGTTGGAAAATACCGACATGAACGCGCGTGATATCGCGGTGAAGGCGTTGGATATTGCAGGTGATATCTGCATCTATACCAACCACAACCACACCATCGAAGAATTGACCTCCAAAGCGTAAGGATCTCCCATGTCTGAAATGACCCCACGCGAAATTGTCAGCGAACTGAACAAACACATTATCGGCCAGGATAACGCTAAGCGCTCCGTGGCTATCGCGCTGCGTAACCGCTGGCGTCGTATGCAGCTTGATGAAGAGCTGCGTCACGAAGTCACCCCGAAAAACATTCTGATGATCGGCCCGACCGGCGTCGGTAAAACCGAAATCGCCCGTCGTCTGGCGAAGCTGGCGAACGCGCCGTTCATCAAAGTTGAAGCCACCAAGTTCACCGAGGTGGGCTATGTGGGTAAAGAAGTGGACTCCATCATCCGCGACCTGACCGATTCTGCAATTAAGATGGTGCGCGTCCAGGCGATTGAGAAAAACCGCTACCGCGCGGAAGAGATGGCCGAAGAGCGTATTCTCGACGTGCTGATCCCACCGGCGAAAAACAACTGGGGCCAGGCTGAACAGCAGGCTGAGCCTTCAGCCGCGCGTCAGGCATTCCGCAAAAAACTGCGTGAAGGCCAGCTGGACGACAAAGAGATTGAGATCGACCTCGCGGCCGCGCCGATGGGCGTGGAAATCATGGCGCCTCCGGGCATGGAAGAAATGACCAGCCAGCTGCAGTCCATGTTCCAGAACCTGGGCGGCCAAAAGCAGAAAGCGCGTAAGCTGAAAATCAAAGACGCGATGAAGCTGCTGATTGAAGAAGAAGCGGCGAAGCTGGTGAATCCGGAAGAGCTGAAGCAGGACGCTATCGACGCGGTTGAGCAGCACGGTATCGTGTTTATCGACGAAATCGACAAAATTTGTAAGCGCGGCGGCAACAGCTCCGGTCCGGACGTATCCCGCGAAGGCGTACAGCGCGATCTGCTGCCGCTGGTTGAAGGCTGCACCGTCTCTACCAAGCACGGCATGGTGAAAACGGACCACATTCTGTTTATCGCTTCCGGTGCATTCCAGGTAGCCAGCCCGTCGGATCTGATCCCCGAACTGCAAGGTCGTCTGCCGATCCGCGTTGAGCTGCAGGCGCTGACCACCGAAGATTTCGAGCGCATCCTGACGGAGCCAAACGCCTCTGCTACCGTGCAGTACAAGGCGCTGATGGCGACCGAAGGCGTGAACCTCGAATTCACCGAAGACGGTATCAAGCGTATCGCCCAGGCCGCATGGCAGGTCAACGAAACCACCGAGAACATCGGTGCGCGTCGTCTGCACACCGTGCTGGAACGTCTGGTTGAAGACATCTCATATGACGCGAGCGACCTCAACGGTCAAACCATTACCATCGACGCAGACTATGTGAGCAAACATCTGGATGCGTTAGTGGCAGATGAAGATCTGAGCCGTTTTATCCTATAATCGCGGTTACTGCATTCTCATCACTGTTAATGGGGGCTAAGGCCCCCATTTTTATTGGCTAAATTACTATGACTGATATCAGCCGTACTCAGGCGTGGCTCGAAAGTCTGCGCCCTAAAACGCTTCCTCTGGCTTTTGCCGCCATTATTGTCGGCACCGCGCTTGCCTGGTGGCAAGGGCATTTCGATCCGCTGGTGGCAGGTCTGGCGCTCATTACCGCCGGGCTGCTGCAAATCCTCTCTAACCTCGCGAACGATTATGGCGATGCGGTAAAAGGCAGCGACAAGCCTGACCGTATCGGGCCGCTGCGCGGGATGCAAAAAGGGGTGATCACCCAGGCACAGATGAAGCGTGCGCTGATTATCACCGTGGTGCTGATTTGCTTATCTGGCCTGGCGCTGGTGACGGTCGCCTCGAAAACTACCAGCGACTTCATTGGCTTCCTGGTGCTGGGCCTGCTCGCCATTATCGCGGCCATCACCTACACCGTCGGCACGCGCCCTTACGGCTATATTGGCCTTGGGGATATCTCTGTGCTGGTGTTCTTCGGCTGGCTGAGCGTAATGGGGAGCTGGTACTTACAGGCGCATACGGTGATCCCTGCCCTGTTCCTCCCGGCGACCGCCTGCGGCCTGCTGGCGACGGCGGTGCTCAATATCAATAATCTGCGCGATATCGACAGCGATCGTGAGAACGGCAAGAACACGCTGGCGGTGCGTCTGGGGCCGGTGAATGCGCGCCGCTATCATGCCTGCCTGCTTATTGGCGCGCTGGTTTGCCTGGCGCTGTTTAACCTGATTTCCCTGCACAGTCTGTGGGGCTGGCTGTTTGTGCTTGCCGCGCCGCTGCTGGTTAAGCAGGCCCGCTTTGTGATGCGTGAACTCAGCCCGGCAGCCATGCCGCCGATGCTGGAGCGAACGGTAAAAGGCGCGCTGCTGACTAACCTGTTGTTCGTCATTGGGATTGTGTTAAGCCAGACGCTCAGTTAGCTGACAAATATCAATTAACAATTGATGATTTTGCCAACAACGCATTTCGCACGATATACTGAACACATTCGCAGCAACTGAGCGTTAAACCTATGAAATACGATACCTCCGAGCTTTGTGACATCTACCAGGAAGATGTCAACGTCGTTGAACCGCTGTTCTCCAACTTTGGTGGGCGGTCATCGTTTGGCGGGCAAATCGTCACGGTGAAATGTTTCGAGGACAACGGGTTGCTGTACGATCTGCTCGAACAGAACGGCCGTGGCCGCGTACTGGTGGTCGACGGCGGCGGGTCCGTGCGTCGCGCACTGATTGATGCTGAACTGGCCGGCATTGCCGTCCAGAACGAGTGGGAAGGCCTTGTGGTGTACGGTTCCGTGCGTCAGGTGGACGATCTCGAAGACCTGGATATCGGGATTCAGGCCATCGCGGCCATACCGGTAGGGGCCGCGGGTGACGGTATCGGCGAAAGCGACGTGCGCGTTAACTTCGGCGGCGTGACCTTCTTCTCAGGCGATCATCTCTACGCCGATAATACCGGCATTATCCTTTCTGAAGATCCGCTGGATATCGAGTAATAAAACCATAAGCGTGAACCATAAAAAAACCGCCAACAGCAATGTGGCGGTTTTTTTGTCCCTCGGGATTCGCGGTCCGTTGGGAAGTTTTGCAACCTTTAACCAGGATTTTTATCTTACCCTGGTTCAAACCTCAGGTAACCCCATCGACCCTTTATAAATTCCTAATTATCTATGAAAACCTTAACTACGCTGCTATTGCTCATTATGATGCAGCGTCCCTTTCCGCCATTTCGCACATGGGCATCGGTCCAGGGAAAGGTGTAACCACAACCGTAAAGCAGCCTTTAACCAAGCTTGTGTCCACCGACTTATCACCGGTGGTGAACGGTGGAGCGGTTAGCCGCAGGGACCGCATAATGAAACGCTATTTATGTATCGCGTTCATTGTCGCCAGCGTACTCGTTGTAAAAAGTGATGAACCGATCGGGTTTGTTGCGTTTACCACGACAGCGCAGGATAAGTAGCGTTAAGGCCGCCTTGGGCGGCCTTTTTTATGGTTGGATGTCAGTCAGCGAGAACCATAAAAAAAGCCGGGTGGCGGCGTCGCCTTACCCGGCCTGTTCAGTTCATCCCCAGTGGGAATCAGACTTCTTCCATACGTCCCAGCAGCGCCTGCAGGCGATCCTGCCAGCCGTTCTGCTGTTCACGCAGCTGGTTGTTTTCGCGCTCCAGTTCTTCGCGGCCGTGCTGAGCGTTCTGAACTTCCTGCGCCAGGCTGTTGTTCTTTTCTTTCAGCTCTTCAATCTCCATCTGCAGCAGCGTGATGGTGTCAATCGCCTGCTGTACTTTCGCTTCCAGTTTCTCAAACACTTCTAAAGACATGATCCTACCTCTCCTGAATTGCAAGGCGACGCTTTAACGTAAACGCGCACAACATATGTTCCGATTGTATGGAGCGCAGTCGCCCCTGTCCAGCGGCATGCCACGCAGATCGCGGTTTGCAACACTTTTCGGCCTCGTCCTGGTGCGTTCGCGGCATATACCTCTAAGTTGTTAACCCATTCGTTAAAAAAATGATTCAGCTCACCGTGCGCGACTGATGCAAAAACGCGCTTTATGGCGCGAAAACGCTCATTTTATTGACACAGACCACACATTTTAATTTCGATATTTCTCGTTTTTGCTCGTTAACGATAAATTAACACTATGTCTACAGGGCATCGTGGCTGTCACGGGCGGCCACGCTAACAATAAACATCAATTTCTTCAGGATTCCGATTATGAGTCAGACATCAACCTTAAAAGGCCAGTGCATTGCCGAGTTCCTTGGTACCGGGTTGTTGATATTCTTCGGAGTGGGCTGTGTCGCTGCACTGAAAGTGGCGGGTGCCAGTTTTGGTCAGTGGGAAATCAGTATCATCTGGGGTCTGGGCGTGGCGATGGCCATCTACCTGACTGCAGGGGTCTCTGGCGCACATCTTAACCCGGCGGTGACTATCGCACTGTGGCTGTTCGCGTGCTTCGACGGACGCAAAGTTGTTCCCTTCATTATTTCTCAATTTGCCGGCGCGTTTTGCGCAGCGGCGTTAGTTTACGGGCTTTATTACAATCTTTTCATCGACTTCGAACAGACGCATCATATGGTGCGCGGCAGCGTCGAAAGTCTGGATCTGGCAGGCATCTTCTCAACCTACCCTAACCCGCATATCAATTTTGTGCAGGCGTTCGCAGTTGAAATGGTGATTACCGCTATTCTGATGGGCGTCATTATGGCTTTGGGCGATGATGGTAACGGCATTCCACGTGGCCCGCTGGCGCCATTGCTGATTGGCCTGCTGATCGCCGTCATCGGTGCGTCCATGGGGCCGTTAACAGGGTTTGCGATGAACCCGGCGCGTGACCTGGGTCCAAAAACCTTCGCCTTCTTTGCAGGATGGGGCGACGTGGCTTTCACCGGCGGCAAAGATATTCCTTACTTCCTGGTACCGCTGTTCGGGCCAGTTGTAGGGGCGGCACTGGGTGCATTTGGCTATCGCAAATTAATTGGTCGCCACTTACCGTGCGACACCTGTGTGGAAGAGGAGAAGGAAACGACTTCTACCGCACAACAAAAAGCTTCGCTGTAATCTGACTACGGGACACATACCATGACCGAAAAAAAATATATCGTTGCGCTCGACCAGGGCACTACCAGCTCCCGCGCTGTCGTAATGGATCATGACGCGAATATCGTCAGCGTGTCACAGCGCGAATTTGAGCAAATTTATCCTCGTCCAGGCTGGGTAGAACATGACCCGATGGAGATCTGGGCGTCACAAAGCTCCACGCTGGTGGAAGTGCTGGCGAAAGCCGACATCAGTTCCGACGAAATCGCCGCGATTGGTATCACCAACCAGCGTGAAACCACCGTGGTGTGGGAACGCGAAACCGGTAAGCCGATTTACAACGCCATCGTCTGGCAGTGCCGCCGTACGTCAGAGATCTGCGAACAGCTTAAACGTGACGGGATGGAAGAGTACGTGCGTAGCGCCACCGGTCTGGTGGTTGACCCGTACTTCTCCGGCACCAAAGTGAAGTGGATCCTCGACCACGTGGAAGGTTCACGCGAGCGTGCAAAACGCGGCGAGCTGCTGTTCGGTACCGTCGATACCTGGCTTATCTGGAAGATGACTCAGGGACGTGTCCACGTTACTGACTACACTAACGCCTCGCGCACCATGCTGTTCAACATCAACACCCTGGAGTGGGATGACAAGATGCTGGACGCGCTGGATATTCCGCGCGCGATGCTGCCTGAAGTGCGTAAGTCGTCTGAAGTCTACGGCCAGACCAAC
The DNA here is from genome assembly GCF_014895885.1 of Enterobacter cloacae complex sp. P17RS. NCBI lineage: Bacteria > Pseudomonadati > Pseudomonadota > Gammaproteobacteria > Enterobacterales > Enterobacteriaceae > Enterobacter > Enterobacter cloacae complex sp. P17RS. The sequence goes on along the minus strand of NZ_JADBQK010000011.1, from coordinate 74,702 downwards.
ATCGGCGGTAAAGGCGGCACCCGTATTCCTATCGCCGGTATCGCCGGTGACCAGCAGGCGGCGCTGTTCGGCCAGCTGTGCGTCAAGGAAGGGATGGCGAAGAACACCTACGGCACCGGCTGCTTTATGCTGATGAACACCGGCGAGAAAGCGGTGAAATCAGAAAACGGCCTGCTGACCACCATCGCCTGCGGCCCACGCGGCGAGGTGAACTATGCCCTGGAAGGTGCGGTGTTTATGGCGGGCGCATCTATTCAGTGGCTGCGCGACGAGATGAAGCTGATCAGCGATGCGTTTGACTCCGAGTACTTCGCGACCAAAGTGAAAGACACCAACGGCGTGTACGTGGTGCCAGCGTTCACCGGTCTGGGCGCACCGTACTGGGACCCGTATGCCCGCGGCGCAATTTTCGGCCTGACGCGCGGTGTGAACTCAAACCACATCATTCGTGCGACCCTGGAATCCATCGCCTACCAGACGCGTGACGTGCTGGAAGCGATGCAGGCAGACTCCGGCATTCGTCTGCACGCCCTGCGCGTAGACGGCGGCGCGGTGGCCAACAACTTCCTGATGCAGTTCCAGTCCGACATTCTGGGCACCCGCGTTGAGCGCCCTGAAGTACGTGAAGTGACGGCTCTGGGCGCGGCGTATCTTGCGGGTCTCGCGGTAGGCTTCTGGCAGAACCTGGACGAGCTGCAGGAGAAAGCGGTCATCGAACGCGAATTCCGCCCTGGCATCGAAACCACCGAGCGCAACTACCGCTACAGCGGCTGGAAGAAAGCGGTGAAACGCGCCCTGGCGTGGGAAGAGCACGAAGAGTAAGCCTATATTCCCTCTCCCCTGGGGAGAGGGTTAGGGTGAGGGGCTCCAACCGCACCGGTCCCCTCACCCCTCCCCACTCTGTGATAAACTTCGTGCAATTCCTTTTGATTGTACGAGTCCCTCATGAAACGTGAACTTGCTATCGAGTTTTCCCGCGTCACCGAAGCAGCCGCCCTTGCAGGCTATAAATGGCTGGGTCGTGGCGACAAAAATACCGCAGACGGCGCGGCCGTCCACGCCATGCGCATTGTGCTTAACCAGGTCAACATCGACGGCACTATTGTCATCGGTGAAGGCGAGATCGACGAAGCGCCGATGCTCTACATCGGTGAAAAGGTCGGGACCGGCAAAGGCGATGCGGTGGATATCGCGGTGGACCCGATCGAAGGCACGCGCATGACGGCGATGGGCCAGGCCAACGCCCTGGCGGTGCTGGCCGTGGGCGATAAAGGCTGCTTCCTCAACGCGCCGGACATGTACATGGAAAAGCTGATTGTCGGCCCTGGTGCGAAAGGTGCAATCGATCTCAGCCTGCCGCTGGAAGAGAACCTGCGCAACATCGCCAAAGCCCTGGGCAAACCCCTTAGCGAACTTACCGTGACTATTCTGGCGAAACCGCGCCACGACACCACCATCTCTTATCTGCAGGCACTCGGCGTGCGCGTGTTTGCCATTCCGGATGGCGACGTTGCCGCCTCTATTCTGACCTGCATGCCGGACAGCGAAGTGGACGTGCTTTACGGCATCGGCGGCGCGCCGGAAGGCGTGGTCTCTGCGGCGGTGATCCGCGCGCTGGACGGCGATATGCAGGCGCGCCTTCTGCCGCGCCATGAGGTGAAAGGCGACAGCGACGAAAACCGTCGTATCGGTGAGGACGAGCTGGCGCGCTGCGCAGCGATGGGCATCGAAGCCAATAAAGTACTGGCGCTGAACGACATGGCGCGCAGCGATAACGTCGTCTTCTCTGCAACCGGCATCACCAAAGGCGATCTGCTGGACGGCATCACCCGCAAGGGCAACATGGCAACCACCGAAACGCTGCTGATCCGCGGTAAATCGCGCACCATCCGACGCATTCAGTCCATTCACTATCTCGACCGTAAAGACCCGGACGTGCAGACGCACATTCTGTAAAACCGTTTGATCGATAGAGCTTTCCGGCCCGAAGGGGCTGGAAATGTTTCCCACAAGTACGGAAGATAGAACAGAGAAACAGCACAGGAGAAGATCATGGCGGACTGGGTAACAGGTAAAGTCACAAAGATAGAATTCTGGACCGATGCGCTATTTAGTCTCACCCTGCATGCTCCCGTTCATCCGTTTAAGGCCGGGCAATTTGCCAAGCTGGGTCTGGATGTCGACGGCGAGCGCGTGCAGCGCGCCTACTCTTACGTTAACGCGCCGGATAACCCGGATCTCGAGTTCTATCTGGTCACCGTTCCTGACGGTAAGCTCAGCCCGCGCCTTGCCGCCCTTCAGCCCGGCGACGATGTGCAGATTGTGAGCGAAGCGGCAGGCTTCTTTGTGCTCGAAGAGATCCCTGACTGTGACACGCTCTGGATGCTAGCAACCGGCACGGCCATCGGTCCGTATCTCTCTATCTTGCAGTACGGTAAGGATCTGGAGCGCTTCAAAAACATCGTGCTGGTGCACGCCGCGCGCTATGCCGCAGATTTAAGCTATCTCCCGCAGATGCAGGCGCTGGAACAGCAGTACGGCGGAAAGTTAAAGATTCAGACGGTAGTCAGCCGCGAAACCGTAGCAGGAGCGCTTACCGGTCGCGTACCGGCGTTAATTGAGAGCGGCGCACTGGAAGACGCAGTGGGTTTACCGATGACGGCCGAAACCAGCCACGTCATGCTGTGCGGTAACCCGCAGATGGTCCGGGACACGCAGCAGCTTCTGAAGGATACCCGGCAGATGACGAAACATCTTCGCCGCCGGCCGGGCCATATGACCGCCGAACACTACTGGTGATCAGCGGTATTTCACCTCGACGGTATCTTTACCGTATTTATTTTCGCTCTGGGTGCCGATAAACGCTCCCAGATCGACAATCATCATCACGAAGATGACCGACGGCAGCAGCCTGCCCACGACCCACGGCAGGATGGAAGGCAGCATCGCCCAGTTCCCTGCCACCAGCATCCACGCCAGTATGATCAAAAATGCCCACGCGCCGGAGCGGCCGCGATCGTGCAGGCGTTTCACCACGACGGCCGCCGTTGGCCATAGCAGGCAGACCAGTGCAAATGCCGCCGTTTGCGTGCTCAGCCAGGCGTTATAAGCAACGAAAAAAAGAAGCAGCATGGCGACGACCCACGTCACCATCCAGACCCAGAAATCACGGCGTCCAATACGCCCTTTGAATGAAAACAGCCACTGCTGTATGGTCATGTAAGGTTCCTTATTATCGTTTAGCCCGCATTTTACCCTGGAGTTGTGACCTTTTGACAAGCCGACCAGATATCGTTTTAATCATGAGCACTTACGGCCAGGTGCAATGTTGATGAAAAATTCGGCACATTCTCTTTTCCTGTGTTTAGCGATGCTCGGCGCGGGTTTTCCGCTGCACGCCGCCAACACCGCGGCTCCCACCACTGCGCCGTATTTGCTGGCGGGCGCACCGTCTTTCGATCAGTCCATCAGCCAGTTTCGCGAAGCTTTCAATCAGGCCAACCCAGGGCTGCCGCTGGATGAGTTTCGCGCCATTGATAGCTCGCGCGATACCCCTACACTGACCCGTGCAGCGAGCAAGATTAACGAGAATTTGTATGCTTCCACGGCGCTGGAGCGCGGTACGTTAAAAATCAAAAGCATGCAAATCACCTGGCTGCCGATTCAGGGGCCAGAGCAGAAAGCGGCTAAATCGAAGGCGCTTGATTACATGAGCGCGGTGCTGCAGGCGTTTACGCCTGCGCTGACGAAAAAGCAGAGCCAGCAAAAGCTGCAAAAGCTGCTGACCGCCGGTAAAAACAAGCGGTACTACGCCACAACCGAAGGCGCGATTCGCTATGTAGTGGCGGATAACGGCGAAAAAGGACTGACCTTCGCCGTTGAACCGATTAAGCTGGCGCTATCTGACACCCTTGGCGGGGCCAATTAATGACAAAAAGCAAAGCCTTTCGAGGGAAAATCTCTATACTGATTCACAGACCATGCTGCCCGACAGGGCGGCCATATTCCTTAATTCGCTTATTTAGCGTGGAGAATTGAAATGCGACATCCTTTAGTGATGGGTAACTGGAAACTGAACGGCAGCCGCCACATGGTAAACGAACTGGTTGCAAACCTGCGTAAAGAGCTGGCTGGCGTGACCGGCTGCGCGGTTGCTATCGCTCCGCCGGATATGTACCTGGATCTGGCTAAACGTGCCGCTGACGGCAGCCACATCGTGCTGGGCGCGCAGAACGTTGACGTTAACCTGTCTGGCGCGTTCACCGGTGAAACTTCCGCTGAAATGCTGAAAGATATCGGCGCGAAATACATCATCATCGGCCACTCCGAGCGTCGCACCTACCACAAAGAATCTGACGAGTTCATCGCGAAGAAATTTGCCGTGCTGAAAGAGCAGGGTCTGATCCCGGTTCTGTGCATCGGTGAAACCGAAGCGGAAAACGAAGCGGGCAAAACCGAAGAAGTGTGTGCACGTCAGATCGACGCCGTGCTGAAAACGCAGGGCGCGGCAGCGTTCGAAGGCGCGGTTATCGCTTACGAGCCAGTCTGGGCGATCGGTACCGGCAAATCTGCTACCCCTGCGCAGGCTCAGGCAGTTCACAAATTCATCCGTGACCACATTGCGAAAGCCGACGCGAAAGTGGCTGAGCAAGTGATCATCCAGTACGGCGGCTCCGTAAACGCCTCCAACGCTGCTGAGCTGTTCACCCAGCCAGATATTGATGGCGCGCTGGTTGGCGGTGCATCCCTGAAAGCGGACGCTTTCGCGGTGATCGTTAAAGCGGCAGAAGCGGCTAAACAGGCGTAATGGCCTTTGTGGCGGGTGGCGCTTGCGCTTACCCGCCGCTACAAACGCCCTAACACGCTAAACCACAGATAATCCAGCGGCAGCAGCACCAGATACGTCGCAATCGCCAGCGCCAGGCAGAGCACCATCCCCGCCCTTGCAGGCACCTTTCCTAGCCCCATCGCCACCACAATCGGCGACGCCTGATACGGCAGCAGCGGCGTGGAATAGCCCAGTACCTGAATCATGATTACCGACAGCAGCGGGAAACCGGTCGCGTCCGAGAAGCTCTGCGCCAGCGTGGTGTACAGCGCCGGAACGCCGTTGGCAGTCATAATGAAGTTGAGTGCCGTAGTAATTCCGGTTAGCGCCAGGAAGCTGGTGAATGGTTTGTCCGCATCCAGCGGCATTATGCGCAGCAGCGCCTCGCCTACGGCCGCTCCGATACCCGTTTGCGTCACGACGATCGCCAGCCCGAGAATACCCGCAACGTAAATGCAGGTGCGCATATTTACCCCCGCCGAGAACTCCTCGCCGGTGATAAAACCAATGCGCGGCAGCATAACGATAATCGAGGCCGCCAGCCCCGTCCACGCCGGCCCCACGCCGTGCCAGCTCTCCGTCACCCACATCATCAGCACCACCACCAGCAGCCAGGCGAGTCGTGTTTCGTCACGCCCCATCGGTTCAGACAGCGTGAAATCCTTCGCCGGTTTCGGGCTGCCGGGGAACAGCCAGCAGATGAGGCCAATCAGAATCAGGCCTTTGAGAATACCGAGCACCGGCGTGTGCAGCAGCAGATACGGGACATAGTTCAGGTGAATGCCGTACGAGCCTTCCGCCGCGCCGCTCATGACCAGGTTAGGCACGTTGGCGGGCAGAATGGTGGCCGAGAGCTGGAAGGTACCGAAGCCGACTGCCAGCGCAAGGCCGAACCAGGCGCGGGAGCCGTCGGCGATACCGGCGCGTTTCGCCATCGCCGCGACAATGGGCATCAGCAGCGCAATACGCCCCATGTTTGACGGCATAACAAACGCCAGCGCGTAGCTGAGCAATACCACGCTCGCCACCATCAGCATCCAGGAGTCAGTGAGCTTTGCCGACAGCGCCCGGGCGGCCCTGTCCGCCAGGCCGGTTTTACGGATCGCCACGCCGAGCACAAAGCCGCTGAAGACCAGCCAGAAAGCCGACGAGGCAAAACCGCCAAAAATCACCTCCGGCGGGGCGATTCTGGCGGCCATCGCCGCCGTGAAAAACAGCAGCGCGGTGATAAATTCCGGCAACAGCGACGTCGCCCACAGCACGATGGTGACGCCGACGATCAGCGAGGGCAGCAGCAGAGGATGCGTTAACCAGAGCGACATACCTGTCTCCTGTAGATTTTTTCAGCAAGTCTACGGTGACAGGCAGCCTGAGTAAACGCGATTTATAGTGGGGTTACTTCAGGATAGCGCATTGATGATCCTGCAATTCCTCTGCCGACGCGCGGTTAAGCATGAGCAGGTTACGCTCGGTCGCCAGCAAAACAAACGAACCATCCGACTGCTGCGCCATCGCCAGCGCGAAGCGTCCCATATGGTCGCGCGCCTCCGGCAGCTCTTCCGCCAGCATCATAAACGGACTGCGCTGGACCAGTTCATTCTCCGTCACCCGGCGTGCGAGGTACTCATGCCCTTCCAGCCCACCCGGGAACGGTAGCCACTGGGTGCTGATGTCCCCCTGCGCCGCGTTGAGCTTCTCGCGCACGTCCGGGCGCAGGCAGGAGATATGGATATGGAAATGGTTTTGCGTGCGTCCGGTCGGTGAGTTAATCGTCAGCGAAATAGCGCTGTCCGGCACTTCAGAGCCACGCTTCAGGGTCATAAAGCTGCGCGACTGCCACGCCAGCCAGAAGAAGTTTGGCGTATGAGGCTCGGTCAGGAGCGGGCTTTCGGTGCCGTTGATGCGGTACGTTGGCATCAGCAGATACTGCAGCGGCCCGTTGCGGTCCTTAAATACCACATAGCCCGCATCAGGCTTCACCTGCGCGCAGGGTGCCGGGTTACGGTGCTGCAGCTGATTAGGCAGACACTGGTCGAGGACGATATGGCGCAACGCATTCGGATTACCCGCTTTTATCCAGTACACGCCGCCTGCGGCAAGGGCGATGACAATCAGGATCAGTAAGATAATTTTTTTCACAACGCGTTCCCTGTTTTCAATAGAGGCAAAAGAGTAACGCAAAATGATGACCAAATAAAAAACCCGGTGGATTTCTCACACCGGGTCGCCGTGTCGTTTGCTAACCGTTAGCGCTGGCTAATCTGGTCGAAGGTGCCGCCATTAGAGAAGTGCTCTTTCTGCGCTTTCGTCCAGCCGCCGAACACATCATCAATGGTGAAGAGCTTCAGTTTCGGGAATTCGCTGTCGTATTTCTTCGCGACAGCCGCATCACGTGGACGATAGAAGTTCTTCGCCGCGATTTCCTGGCCTTCCGGCGAGTAAAGATACTTCAGGTAGGCTTCCGCCACCGCTTTGGTGCCTTTCTTATCAACGACCTTATCGACCACGGAAACGGTCGGCTCGGCGAGGATGGATTCGCTCGGAGTCACGATCTCAAACTTGTCTTTACCCAGTTCGTGGGTCGCCAGCAGGGCTTCGTTTTCCCAGGCAATAAGCACGTCGCCAATTCCGCGCTCGACGAAGGTGTTAGTGGCACCGCGCGCGCCGGAGTCCAGCACTTCAACGTTTTTGTACAGGGATTTGACGAACTCCTGTGCTTTAGCCTGGTCACCGTTGTTGTGGTGCAGCGCGTAGCCCCAGGCCGCCAGGTAGTTCCAACGTGCCCCGCCGGAGCTTTTCGGGTTCGGGGTAATCACAGAAACGCCCGGTTTGATCAGATCGTTCCAGTCCTTAATCTGTTTCGGGTTGCCTTTACGCACCAGGAAGACGATGGTCGAGGTGTATGGCGCGGAGTTGTCCGGCAGGCGTTTGATCCAGTTTTTGTCGATACGGCCACGCTCGGCGATAGCGTCGACATCATAGGCCAGCGCCAGGGTAACCACGTCGGCTTCAATACCGTTAATTACCGATGTCGCCTGCTTACCGGAGCCACCGTGCGACTGACGAACCACCACGTTATCGCCGGTTTCCTGCTTCCAGTGCGCCGCGAAGGCTTTGTTGTATTGATCGTACAGCTCACGCGTCGGGTCGTACGACACGTTGAGAAGTTGAATGTCCTTTGCCAGCACGCTGGTCGATGCCAGCAATAATGTTAACCCCACGCCCCATTTATTCATCGCCCAGCTCTCTTGTGTAGTGTTTTGATGAATGCAGCGTGCCAGAAAGCGAATCGATGATTAAAGAATAAAAAAAGATTGGCTATAACGTGGAGGAATAAAAGCCCTCTTCAGAAAGAAGAGGGCTCGAAGGATCAGTACAGTTTTTTCGCGCAGTCCAGCCAGTCACCTTTGAACGGACGCTTCATGTTTTCAATGGCGTCGATGATGTCATGGTGAACCAGCTGTTCGTTCTGAATACCGACGCAGCGGCCACCGTGGCCCTGCAGCAGCAGCTCGATAGCGTACGCGCCCATGCGGGACGCCAGAATACGGTCGTACGGGCCAGGGGAACCGCCGCGCTGGATGTGGCCCAGAACGGTCGCGCGGGTTTCGCGTTTGGTTTCGGTTTCGATGTACTTCGCCAGCTCGTCAACGTCACAGATGTGCTCGGTGATAGCCACAATCGCGTGTTTCTTACCTTTCGCGATACCGGCTTTGATCTCAGCAACCAGATCTTCGCGGCTGAATTCTACTTCCGGAACCACCACAAACTCACAACCACCGGCGATAGCCGCTGCCAGGGTCAGGTCACCGCAGTAACGGCCCATCACTTCAACGATAGAGATACGCTGGTGAGAAGAAGAGGTGTCACGCAGGCGGTCAATGGCTTCCACAACGGTGCCCAGCGCGGTGAAGTAACCGATGGTGTAGTCAGTGCCTTTGATGTCGTTGTCGATGGTGCCCGGCAGGCCGATGCACGGGAAGCCCATTTCGGTCAGACGTTTTGCACCCATGTACGAGCCGTCACCGCCGATAACGACCAGCGCGTCCAGACCACGCTTTTTCATATTCTCGATAGCCACTTCACGGATGTGTTCGTCACGGAATTCCGGGAAGCGCGCAGACCCAAGGAAGGTACCGCCACGGTTGATCATGTCAGACACGCTGTAGCGGTCGAGCTGAACCATACGGTCTTCATACAGACCCAGGTAACCATCATAGATACCAAAAACTTCCAGACCTTCCGTCAGCGCTGCACGGACAACCCCACGAATTGCCGCGTTCATGCCCGGCGCATCACCGCCGCTTGTCAACACACCGATTTTCTTAATCATGACTACCTCTGAACTTAGGAATGCAAAATTGAAATCTGTTGCCGGAAGAAACTTATCGACCAACGAATACTGCAAATAGTATATCAATCCCTTCTGGCTGAATTGATTCAGGTCAGACCAAATGGCGGTAATTTATACACAAAATGCTGGCCTGGCTCACTTTTTTACAACGAATTACGAAAGCCCAACATGTCCGGGTACAACCGAGCAGGGATCCTGGTGAATGATGACGTCTGAACCAGGAAAACGCTGCAAAATCGCCTGCTCGACCTGCTCAGCAATAACGTGAGCCTGTACCAGTGGCAGGTTGTCTTCCATTTCAATATGAATCTGAATAAAGCGGGTCGGCCCTGACTGCCGCGTTCGAAGATCGTGTGCACCGCTGACGCCGGGCCAGGAGGTCACGATAGAAAAAATTTCGTTACGTTCTGAGTCCGGAAGAGCGCGATCGAGCAGTGATTGCACCGCGTCATACCCCATCCGCAGGGCGCTATATAAAATATAGATACCAATCCCTAACGCAAACAACGCATCGGCCCGATGCCAGCCATACCAGGCCAGACCGAGTGCAATAAGAATAGCCCCATTCATCATAACATCAGATTGATAATGAAGCATATCCGCCCGTACGGCCTGACTTTGCGTTTTGCGAACGACCCAGCGCTGGAACGTTACCAGAACAAGTGTGCTTATAAGTGCAATTACCGTGACGACCACGCCGACACCGGGATTGTTCATCGGTGAAGGTGAAACCAAATGCTGAATACCGGTCAAAAACAGGAACAGTGCTGAGCCAGAAATGAACATACTTTGCGCCAGCGCCGCGAGCGATTCCGCCTTACCGTGCCCAAACGTGTGCTCTTCATCCGCCGGCTGCAGCGAGTAGCGCACCACCAGAAGATTGGTCAGCGAGGCGGCGATATCGACCAGTGAATCCACCAGCGCCGCCAGAATACTGACCGAGCCGGTATACCACCAGGCAAAGATTTTGATCAGCAGCAGGCCAGAGGCCATGACGGTCGCCGCAATGGCAGCCCGGCTTACCAGCCTTCCATAGGATTGATTCATAAACGCTCCTGTCATGTCATGCCGCTAGTATAACGGAAGCATGGGGAGGCAAAGGATGAATAAACGGTTAACAAATCAGAATGCGGGGCAAAAAAAACCCCCACATCATGTGGGGGAAGACAGGGATGGTGTCTATGGCAAGGAAAACAGGGTTTACTGGTTACTACGGGTACTGCTATTGCTACTGAAAAACGTCGCTTCTGAGCTTCGCTGCATCCGTGCAACCTCACGCAGCTGGTCCATACGCTGCTGATGTTTGGCATTCAAAACCGCTTGCTGCTCGGGCGTTAGCAGGTGGAACATCTGGTTGCGGACCTTCGCCATTTCTACCTGGCGGGCAACCTGTTCCTGTGCCATTTTTTCGGCCTGAGCGCGAACAGCGCTTTCATCAAAATTTTCTGCGGTGACAAGGCGATGCATTGTCTCCATTTCGCTAACATTAACAGGGGGCTGGTCGTGTCGTGCCCTCTGCATCAGATCTCGCATCTGTTGACGCTGATGTTCGGTTAAACTTATGCCGTCAAACATATGGCTTTGGCTGCTGTGCTGCGTTGCGCCCTCTTGCGAGGAACCGTTATCGCCGATGATAGCTACAGCAGCCTGGCTAAACGCACTGAACGCCAGCGTTGAGGCCATGACGGCAGCGGTAACTTTGCGCATCACTTGCTCCCAAAATCTTTCGTGTCGCGATTCAACGAGAGACAGTCTACGATTCAGGCTGCAAACATGCGTCAGGGGGTGTAAAACAACGTAAAGTCATGGATTAGATAGCCTTGATGTCGTAATTTCTGCCTCGGAGGTATTTAAACAATGAATAAAATCCTGTTAGTTGACGATGACCGAGAGCTCACATCCCTTTTAAAGGAGTTGCTCGACATGGAAGGTTTCAACGTCCTGGTTGCCCATGATGGCGAGCAGGCGCTGAGTCTCCTTGACGACAGCATCGATCTACTTTTGCTCGACGTAATGATGCCAAAGAAAAACGGTATTGATACGCTGAAAGAGCTTCGCCAGACACACCAGACCCCCGTTATCATGCTGACCGCCCGCGGCAGCGAGCTTGACCGCGTTCTCGGCCTTGAGCTGGGTGCGGATGACTATTTACCGAAGCCGTTCAACGACCGTGAACTGGTGGCCCGTATTCGCGCGATCCTGCGCCGTTCCCACTGGAGCGAGCAGCAGCAGAATACCGACAACAGCTCGCCAACGCTGGAAGTGGACTCCCTGAGCCTGAACCCGGGACGTCAGGAAGCAAGCTTCGACGGCCAGACGCTCGAGCTTACTGGCACCGAGTTCACCCTGCTGTATCTACTGGCGCAACATCTTGGCCAGGTGGTATCGCGTGAACATTTAAGCCAGGAAGTGCTGGGCAAACGCCTCACGCCGTTTGACCGCGCCATCGACATGCACATCTCTAACCTGCGCCGCAAGCTGCCGGAGCGTAAAGACGGTCACCCATGGTTTAAAACCCTGCGTGGTCGCGGTTATCTGATGGTTTCTGCTTCATGATAGGCAGCTTAACCGCCCGCATCTTCGCCATCTTCTGGCTGACGCTGGCACTGGTTTTAATGCTCGTTTTGATGTTGCCAAAACTCGACTCACGCCAGATGACGGAGCTTCTCGACAGCGAGCAACGTCAGGGCGTGATGATCGAGCAGCACGTGGAAGCGGAGCTGGCAAACGATCCGCCGAACGATTTAATGTGGTGGCGCAGGCTGTTTCGCGCTATCGACAAGTGGGCGCCGCCAGGACAACGTCTTTTGCTGGTTACCAGCGAAGGCCGCGTGATTGGCGCCGATCGCAATGAAATGCAGATCATCCGCAACTTTATTGGCCAGGCGGATAACGCCGATCACCCACAGAAAAAGAAATATGGTCGGGTAGAGATGGTCGGCCCTTTCTCGGTACGGGATGGGGAAGATAACTACCAGCTCTACCTGATTCGCCCTGCGAGCAGTTCCCAGTCCGACTTCATCAACCTGCTGTTTGACCGTCCGCTTCTGCTGCTGATCGTCACGATGCTGGTCAGTTCCCCGCTGCTGTTATGGCTGGCGTGGAGCCTGGCGAAACCGGCGCGTAAGCTGAAAAATGCGGCGGACGAAGTGGCACAAGGCAATCTCAGACAGCATCCGGAGCTGGAATCCGGGCCGCAGGAGTTTCTGGCCGCCGGCACCAGTTTTAACCAGATGGTCAGCGCGCTTGATCGGATGATGACGGCCCAGCAACGCCTGCTGTCGGACATCTCACACGAGCTGCGTACGCCGCTCACGCGCTTACAGCTGGGCACCGCCCTGCTGCGTCGCCGCAGCGGGGAAAGCAAAGAGCTGGAGCGTATTGAAACGGAAGCGCACCGTCTGGACAGCATGATTAACGATCTGCTGGTGATGTCGCGCAACCAGCAGAAAAACGCGCTGGTGAGCGAAACGGTGAAAGCCAATCACCTGTGGCACGAGGTGCTGGACAACGCGGCGTTCGAAGCGGAGCAGATGGGGAAATCGTTCACCGTCAACTTCCCGCCGGGCCCGTGGCCGCTGTACGGTAACCCCAACGCGCTGGAAAGCGCGCTGGAGAATATCGTGCGTAACGCCCTGCGCTACTCGCACACGAAGATTGAAGTGGCGTTTTCGGTGGATAAAGACGGGATCACCGTCATTGTCGATGACGATGGTCCAGGCGTCAGCCCGGAAGATCGCGAGCAGATTTTCCGTCCGTTCTACCGCACCGACGAAGCGCGAGACCGTGAGTCCGGCGGCACGGGGCTGGGGCTGGCGATTGTAGAAACCGCCATGCAGCAGCACCGCGGCTGGGTGAAAGCCGACGACAGCCCGCTGGGCGGGCTGCGGTTAACGCTGTGGCTACCGCTGTATAAGCGTTCGTAACGGTATGTGCCGGGTGGCGGCTTCGCCTTACCCGGCCTACTTTCTACGGAACCTATTTCCCCCACAATCTCCGCGAACTACTCTCGATCTTCCCGCTTATACGCCGCTTCTGCATCGTTCTCGTCCAGCTGGTAGACAACCCCGCCGCCGACAGCAGGCGATGATACTGTTCATCGTCAAAAGGCATATGCCAGGCAATCGCGCAGGCGTCGTAAACGGACACGTCGCTCAAACGCGACGCGAGCTCAAGCGGGGCATCCGCAAATACTTGTCCTGCAAGCACCACGCGGTACAGCCAGCCGGTTTTGCCCGCGTTTTGCAGCTGGGCCGACATATCCTGAATACCGAAATGGTAGTTGAGCTTAAAGCACGGTGAGCGTGGCTGCGTCACCTGAATCAGAGCATCGCCCCAGCGGTAAATATCGCCAATAAAGACGTTCTTTTCCGTCAGCCCTTCCGTTGAGAGATTTTCGCCAAACGCGGGCGCGACGAAGAGGTCCGCCTGCTCAGGAAATTCGGTTTTCCAGTGCTGATAGTGCTCGCGCGGATAGTGGCACAGCGCGCGATCGGGCCCGCCGTGGATTTTCTTTTCGGCCTGCTGGTCGCCCACAAGCCCGAGCTCGGTCAGCGAAAGCTCACCGTCGACCTGCACTTTGGCGATGGCGCTCGGGCGGCTGCCGTCGTACTCCCTTACCTTGCCTGTAAACACGTTCACCGGGTAATGCATCGCTGCCTCCATTACGCAGATACAAAAAAAGCGAGTCATCAGACTCGCTTCTCACAGGCGTCAATGCAACCTTATTTTTTAGCGGCGAAACGCGCTGCTGCTTCGTCCCAGTTCACGACATCCCAGAACGCTTTGATGTAGTCAGGGCGACGGTTCTGGAACTTCAGGTAGTAAGCGTGTTCCCACACGTCCAGACCCAGGATTGGGAAACCGGATGCGCCAGAGATCGCTTCACCCATCAGCGGGGAGTCCTGGTTAGCAGTAGAAACCACTGCCAGCTTGTCGCCTTTCAGAACCAGCCACGCCCAGCCAGAGCCGAAGCGGGTTGCAGCGGCTTTTTCGAATTCCGCTTTGAAGTTGTCTACGGAACCGAAGTCGCGCTCGATAGCCGCTTTCAGGTCGCCCTGCAGGGTGGTGCCAGTTTTCAGGCCTTTCCAGAACAGGCTGTGGTTAGCGTGACCGCCCGCGTTGTTACGCAGTACGGTTTTCTTGTCTGCTGGCAGCTGGTCCAGCTTGGTGATCAGCTCTTCAACAGGCAGATTAGCGAACTCTGGCAGGCTTTCCAGCGCAGCATTCGCGTTGTTCACGTAGGTCTGGTGGTGTTTAGTGTGATGGATTTCCATCGTCTGCTTGTCGAAATGCGGTTCCAGTGCGTCGTAGGCATACGGCAGGGATGGCAGTGTATAACTCATAATCCTCTCCATTATTGTCGGGCGGCACAGCTGTTAATGCCGCGTAAGCAGTTGGTTCATTATAGTTAATTAAATGATATTGAAAATGATTATCAATGCCGTAGTTTTTATAAGGTTATTCGGTTTTTGAGAAATAAAAGAATTGTGAGTCTGCTCACGCGCTTAACGTGCTGATTGCCATTCAAAACAAAAGTGCGGCAACCTTCTGAAGGTTCCTGAACAGCCTAATTTTTACACTCATCAAGTCGGGGGGAAGCCTCCGGCTATAAAAACGATGAGGACGTAAAAATGAATCATGCGATTACGATGGGTATCTTCTGGCATTTAATAGGCGCAGCCAGTGCAGCCTGTTTCTATGCCCCGTTCAAAAAGGTGAAAGGCTGGTCGTGGGAAACCATGTGGTCCGTTGGCGGTACCGTGTCCTGGCTGATTTTGCCGTGGACAATCAGCGCCATGCTGCTGCCCGATTTCTGGGGCTACTTCTCCTCTTTCAACGCCTCCACCCTGCTACCGGTATTCCTGTTCGGCGCGATGTGGGGCATCGGCAACATCAACTACGGCCTGACCATGCGCTACCTCGGGATGTCGATGGGTATCGGCATCGCGATTGGCATTACGCTGATCGTCGGCACCCTGATGACGCCCATTCTTAACGGCCATTTCGACGTGCTGATCAACACCCAGGGCGGGCGAATGACGCTGCTGGGCGTGCTGGTGGCGGTGATCGGCGTGGGGATCGTCACCCGCGCAGGCCAGCTAAAAGAACGCAAGATGGGCATCAGGGCCGAAGAGTTCAACCTGAAGAAAGGGCTGCTGCTGGCGGTGATGTGCGGGGTCTTCTCGGCGGGCATGTCGTTCGCCATGAACGCCGCCAAACCGATGCACGACGCCGCTGCGGCGCTGGGCGTTGACCCGCTGTATGTTGCCCTGCCAAGCTACGTGGTGATCATGGGCGGCGGCGCGCTGGTAAACCTCGGCTTCTGCTTTATCCGTCTGGCAAAAGTGAAGAACCTGTCGTTAAAAGCCGACTTCTCGCTGGCAAAACCGCTGATCCTTACCAACGTTCTGCTCTCTGCACTCGGCGGCCTGATGTGGTATCTGCAATTCTTCTTCTACGCCAGGGGCCACGCCAGCATTCCGCCGCAGTACGACTACATAAGCTGGATGCTGCACATGAGCTTCTACGTGCTGTGCGGCGGTCTGGTTGGGCTGGTGCTGAAGGAGTGGAACAACGCCGGACGTCGTCCGGTTGGCGTACTGAGCCTGGGCTGCGTGGTGATTATCATTGCGGCCAATATCGTCGGCCTCGGCATGGCGAACTGATTACGCTGCTTTTCGACTGCGATGACGCCACTGAACCGGCGTCATCCCCACCTCACGGTTAAACACCACCGAAAAGTAGTTACTGTCCTCAAAGCCGCAGCGCATCGCCACTTCACTGACCATCAGCTCCGTATGCTGTAACAGATACTGGGCGTGGCAGATGCGCAGCTGGCGCAGGTAATGGTTTATCGTCATCCCCGTCTGGGTGCGGAACTGCTGGCGCAGCGCGCGCTCGCTGCACTGCTCCTGCTCGCAGAATTTTTCCAGTACGAAACTCTTGTTCAGACTGCCCGCAAGCCGGGCGATCAGCTTATCCAGCAGCGCTTCCTGCGTGGTGGCGGAGGGATTATCCGTGGCGTAACGATGACGCTTCAGGGTCATCACCAGCTGGGCGAAAAGCAGCTCCGACATCTGGTTTGCCACCGGGTCGCTCTTCTGGCTCTCCTGCTCCAGCTGGGAAATCGTCTGGCGCACCTGAGCCATGCCGCTGCTGCTTAAGCGCCAGTGCGGTTCGCCTCCGGCATTCAGAATGCCCGGAATGTTGCTCGCCCAGTCGACATTCAGTTTAAGCCTGTCAGGGCAGTAGATGACGTTCTGCAACACCAGATCGTTAACCGAGGCGTAGGCGTGTTTGTCTTCGGCGCGAATGTAAAACAGATCCCCGCGCGTGATGCGGTAGGGCCGGTCGTTGAGGACGTGCAGGCCGTTGCCGCGCCACACCAGCACTAGCTCGCAGAACTCATGGGTGTGCTCGGCAAAGACATTTTGCGGGTAACGGTCAGCCACCGCGACGGCCTGACTCGCGGAGGCAAAAAAATCATCTTTGCGAAGAATTAACTGAGCGGCCACACCACAACCTCTACGGCGAATAACCGGGCATTATTAGCTTTTTTGCGGCCTGAAAACGGTGACTGCCCTCGCGTTACTGAAGCAACGCGTCTTTCCCCTGACGAATATCGCGCGGCGACCAGCTAAATTCCCGGCGAAATAGCGTCGAAAAGTGATTACTGTCGCCGAAACCGCAGCGATAAGCAATTTCTGTAACACTTTCGTCGGTATGCCGTAAAAGGTGACGCGCTTTGATCAGGCGCAGACGGTTAAGGTAACGCTGCGGCGTGAGCCCGGTATGCTGCTTGAGCTGACGATGCAGCGTGCGCAGCGAGAGCGAAAAGTCGTCCGCCAGCGTTTCCCAGCAGACATCTTCAGCGAAATGATCTTCCAGCCAGGCCATGAGCTGGTTCAGCCGTGCGTCATTATTTTCCATCCCTTCCACCAGGCTGCTTCGGCGCAGCAGCACCAGCAGCTGCATAAACAGCATCTCGCGGGTGGCAATCGCGTGCGTCTCCTGCCCGTCCTCGCTCTGCTCCATCTGGCTCACCAGCTGACGCACCTGCTGTAACGTGGATTGATTCACCCGCCAGTGCGACGGGTAGTGGCCGTCCTTCTCCTGCGGCAACAGCTGATTCAACCCGGAGAGAAACTGGAACGCGTCCGGGGAACGATAGAGCACGTTGGTCAGACACAGGTTGTCGGTATGTTCATACAGGTGTCTGTCGTGGTCGCGCACGAAGCACACCGTACCGCCGCTGATGGTATACGGCTGACCGTTGAACACGTGGATGCCTGTTCCGTGCTCAACAATCACAATCTCATGAAAATCATGATGATGCTCCGGGAACGCAGCCTGAGGAAGCCGTGGCTCAATCGCGACGGGAGAAGCCCCCGAAGGAAAAAAATCGACGCTGTGCAGTACGGTCATAACGGCCCCCACCAATGAGAAAAGTTCTCAAAATAGTAATTAAGGCCCTCCACGCTCACCTTAAATTTTTGACAGTAAACCGCGCAAAAGCTGCCGATTTTTCAAGAAACAGGCGGAAAGATCGGGAAATGCGGTCAGCGTCACACTGCCTGCAAACCCCGTCATTACTGGAAACTGTGAACTCCCTCACGTTCACCTTTGCTTTCTTGCCAGCGCGAGATTTTGGCTGTCAGTGGCGAGAAGGTGGCTATTTCTTCCCTTTCTTACACTCATCGCTAATGACTTAAGAAAGGACCCGACCATGACTTTTCGCCATTGTGTGGCTGTCGATTTAGGCGCATCCAGCGGCCGTGTAATGCTCGCCACCTGGGACTGTGACCAGCACACCCTTACGCTTCGCGAAATGCACCGTTTCGCCAATTGTCTGCAAAAACAGGACGGTTTTGTGACCTGGGATATTGATGCGCTGGAAGCGGAGATCCGCACCGGACTTCACAACGTCTGCGAAGACGGTATCCGCATCGACAGTATCGGCATTGATACCTGGGGCGTGGATTACGTGCTGCTGGACAGTCACGGCGAACGCGTCGGCCTGCCCGTCTCCTACCGCGACAGCCGCACCGATGGGCTGATGGCGCACGCCATCGCGCAGCTTGGCAAGGAGAACATCTATGGTCGCAGCGGCATTCAGTTTCTGCCGTTTAACACGCTGTATCAGCTGCGGGCGATGGTTGAGCAACAGCCAGAGCTGGTTGAAAAGGTGGCGCATGCGCTGCTGATCCCGGACTACTTAAGCTATCGTCTGACCGGCAACATGAACTGGGAATACACCAACGCCACCACCACGCAGCTGGTCAATATCAACACCGATAACTGGGATGAACACCTGCTGGCATGGACGGGCGCCTCGCCGTCCTGGTTCGGCGCGCCAACCCATCCGGGCAATGTCATCGGCCAGTGGATTTGCCCGCAGGGGAATGAAATTCCCGTTGTCGCCGTCGCCAGTCACGACACCGCAAGCGCGGTCATTGCCTCGCCGCTCGCCAGCAAAGACGCGGCCTATCTCTCCTCCGGCACCTGGTCGCTGATGGGTTTTGAGAGCAAAACGCCTTACACCAGCGACGCCGCGCTGGCCGCCAATATCACCAACGAAGGCGGTGCCGAAGGACGCTACCGCGTGCTGAAGAACATCATGGGCCTGTGGCTGCTCCAGCGGGTGCTGAAAGAGCAGAACGTCACCGACCTGCCCGCGCTTATCGCGGAAACCGAAAAGCTGAAGGCCTGCACCTTTCTGATTAACCCGAACGACGACCGCTTTATTAACCCGGTGCACATGAGCACTGAGATCCAGGCCGCCTGTTTTGACGCGGGGCAGCCGGTACCTTCCCGCCCCGCCGAGCTGGCGCGCTGTATTTTTGACAGCCTCGCCCTGCTCTATGCCGACATCCTGAGCGAACTGGCTGACCTTCGCGGTAAACCGTTCAGCCAGCTGCACATCGTGGGCGGCGGCTGCCAGAACCAGCTGCTGAACCAGCTCTGCGCCGATGCCTGTGGCATTACCGTGGTGGCAGGTCCCGTAGAGGCTTCCACGCTCGGCAACATTGGCATTCAGTTGATGACGCTGGACGAACTATCAAACGTCGACGATTTCCGTTCGGTGGTGACGGCGAATAACAGCCTGACCACCTTCACCCCCAATCCCTGCCATGACATTGCCCGCTACCGGGCGCAGTTTCAGCAAAAACGACTGACTAAGGAGCTTTGCGCATGACCACTCAACTTAAACAAGCCTGGGACCTGGCTAAACAGCGTTTCGCCGCCGTCGGCGTGGATGTCGAAGAGGCGCTGCGCCAGCTCGACCGTCTGCCCGTCTCCATGCACTGCTGGCAGGGTGATGACGTCGCCGGTTTCGAGAATCCGGGCGGTTCCCTGACGGGTGGCATTCAGGCAACGGGTAACTACCCGGGCAAAGCGCGCAACGCCACCGAACTGCGTGCGGATCTGGAGCTGGCGCTGAGCCTCATCCCAGGGCCAAAACGCCTGAACCTGCACGCGATTTATCTCGAATCGGACTCGCCGGTCGCGCGTAACGAAATCAAACCGGAACACTTTAAGAACTGGGTGGAGTGGGCAAAGGCCAACCGGCTGGGACTGGATTTTAACCCGTCCTGCTTCTCGCACCCGCTGAGCGCGGACGGGTTTACCCTTGCACACGCCAACGACGAAATCCGGCAGTTCTGGATCGACCACGTCAAAGCCAGCCGACGCGTCTCGGCGTATTTCGGCGAGCAGCTCGGCACGCCGTCGGTGATGAATATCTGGATCCCGGACGGCATGAAGGACATCACCGTTGACCGTCTGGCGCCACGCCAGCGCCTGCTGGCCGCTCTGGATGAAGCCATCAGCGAGAAGCTGGATCCGGCGCACCATATCGACGCGGTGGAGAGCAAGCTGTTCGGCATTGGCGCAGAGAGCTACACCGTGGGCTCAAACGAGTTCTACATGGGCTACGCCACCAGCCGCCAGACCGCGCTGTGCCTGGATGCTGGCCACTTCCACCCAACGGAAGTCATCTCCGACAAAATTTCCGCCGCCATGCTCTACGTGCCGCGCCTGCTGCTGCACGTCAGCCGTCCGGTGCGCTGGGACAGCGACCACGTAGTCCTGCTGGACGACGAAACCCAGGCGATTGCCAGCGAAATCATCCGCCACGATCTGTTTGACCGCGTGCACATCGGACTCGACTTCTTTGACGCCTCCATCAACCGCATCGCGGCGTGGGTTATCGGCACCCGCAACATGAAGAAAGCGCTGCTGCGCGCTCTGCTGGAGCCAACCGCCGCGCTGAAACAGTTGGAAAAGAGCGGCGATTACACCGCGCGCCTGGCGCTGCTGGAGGAGCAGAAATCCCTGCCGTGGCCGGCGGTGTGGGAGATGTACTGCCAGCGTCACGATGCGCCTGCGGGCAGCCAGTGGCTGGACAACGTGCGGGCGTATGAGAAGGACGTTCTCGCCGCTCGTCAGTAAAAAATATCGCCCGGCAGCGCATTGCATGCCGGGCCTACAGGTAAAAGCAGGCCGGGTAAGCGTAACGCCACCCGGCATTTTCAAAGGAAACACTGTATGCAGACCATCACCATCTCCTGGTTCGTCCAGGGCATGATCAAAGCCACCTCCGACGCCTGGCTGAAGGGCTGGGACGAGCGCAACGGCGGCAACCTCACGCTGCGCCTGGACGATGCGGACATCGAGCCGTACGCCGCCGATTTTCACCAGAAGCCGCGCTATATTGCCCTGAGTCAGCCGATGCCGCTGCTCGCCAACACGCCGTTTATCGTTACCGGTTCCGGGAAGTTCTTCCGTAACGTTCAACTGGACCCGGAAGCCAATCTCGGTGTCGTGAGGGTAGACAGCGACGGCGCGGGATACCACATTCTGTGGGGGCTAACGGACGACGCGGTGCCGACCTCTGAACTGCCGGCGCACTTCCTCTCCCACTGCGAGCGCATCAAGGCGACTGACGGCAAAGACCGCGTCATCATGCACTGCCACGCCACTAACCTGATCGCCCTGACCTACGTGCTGGAAAATAATTCTGATTTCTTTACCCGCAAGCTGTGGGAAGGCAGTACCGAATGCCTGGTGGTCTTCCCGGACGGTGTCGGTATTCTGCCGTGGATGGTGCCGGGTACCGACGAAATCGGTCAGGCGACCGCGACGGATATGCAAAAGCACGCCCTGGTGCTGTGGCCGTTCCACGGCGTCTTCGGCAGCGGCCCGACGCTGGATGAAACCTTCGGCCTGATCGACACCGCCGAGAAATCCGCGGAGGTGCTGGTGAAGGTCTATTCCATGGGCGGCATGAAGCAGACCATCACCCGGGAAGAGCTGATCGCGCTGGGCAAACGTTTTGGCGTTACCCCGATGCAGTCGGCCCTGGATTTATACGCGTAACGCCACAGGCGATAGTTAAGGAGAATTATCATGAGCTTTATGTTGGCACTTCCCAAAATTAGCCTGCATGGCGCGGGTGCAATCGGCGATATGGTCAACCTGGTAGCGACCAGGCAGTGGGGCAAAGCGCTGGTTGTCACCGACGGCCAACTGGTGAAACTGGGCCTGCTCGACAGCCTGTTTACCGCGCTGGACGCCCATCAAATGTCATATCACCTGTTCGATGAGGTGTTTCCGAACCCGACGGAAGCGCTGGTGCAAAAAGGATTTGCGGCTTACCGGGACGCGGAGTGTGATTACATCATCGCCTTTGGCGGCGGCAGCCCGATTGATACCGCCAAGGCGATTAAAATCCTCACCGCCAACCCGGGTCCATCAACCGATTATTCCGGCGTCGGCAAGGTGAAAAACGCAGGCGTGCCGCTGGTGGCGATCAACACTACCGCAGGCACCGCGGCAGAGATGACCAGCAACGCGGTGATCATCGACTCCGCGCGTCAGGTGAAAGAGGTGATTATCGACCCGAACATCATCCCGGATATTGCCGTGGACGATGCCAGCGTGATGCTTGATATTCCCGCCCCGGTGACCGCCGCGACCGGTATGGATGCGTTAACGCACGCCATTGAAGCCTACGTGTCCGTTGGCGCACACCCGCTGACCGATGCCAATGCGCTGGAAGCGATTCGCCTGATTAACCTCTGGCTGCCGAAAGCGGTCGACGACGGTCATAACCTGGAAGCGCGCGAGCAGATGGCGTTTGGTCAGTACCTGGCAGGTATGGCGTTTAACAGCGCCGGGCTGGGGCTGGTACATGCTCTGGCGCACCAGCCGGGCGCAACGCACAACCTGCCGCATGGCGTGTGCAACGCCATCCTGCTGCCGATCATCGAAAACTTTAACCGCCCGAACGCGGTCGCGCGTTTTGCCCGCGTGGCGCAGGCAATGGGCGTCGATACCCGCGGGATGAGCGATGAAGCCGCAAGCATGTCCGCCATTCAGGCGATTCGTGACCTGAGCGCCCGCGTCGGCATTCCGTCTGGCTTCAGCCAGCTCGGCGTCACCAAAGCCGATATCGAAGGCTGGCTGGATAAAGCCCTCGCCGATCCGTGTGCACCGTGCAACCCGCGCACCGCCAGCCGCGACGAGGTCCGCGAGCTGTACCTGGAGGCATTATGATCCGCAAAGCGTTTGTGATGCAGATAAACCCGGACGCGCACGAGGAGTACGCGCGTCGCCACAATCCGATCTGGCCCGAACTGGAAGCGGTGTTGAAAGACCACGGCGCACACCACTATGCCATTTACCTCGATAAAGCACGCAACCTGCTGTTTGCGACGGTGGAGATTGAGTCGGAGGAGCGCTGGAACGCGGTGGCGAATACCGACGTGTGCCAGCGCTGGTGGAAATATATGGCTGACGTCATGCCGTCGAACCCGGATAACAGCCCGGTGAGCGCCGGGCTGAAAGAGGTGTTTTACCTGGAGTGATGCGTTAACGCTGCCGCCCCTGTGGTGGCAGCAATCTCCCGCCTGCTGCTCAGCGTAAACGCCGACACCACCGTAATCGCCAGCACGAAACAGCCCAGCATCAGATACGTCTCCTGGAAGCCGATCCGGTCATACATATTTCCGGCAAAGGCGGAGAGGAAAATCGCTGCCGACTGTTTCGCAAACTGGAAGCCAATCAGGTAGATGGTGGCCGACAGGCGCGTATCAAACACTCCGGTGATGTATTTGAATGCCCCCACCAGCAGGAACGGGACCTCCAGCGCGTGCAGCATCTTCAGGGCGATCACCTCCACGGCAGTGGTGGCAAACGACGAGCCGATAATGCGCGTCGCCATAATCACCCCGGCGATCAGCAGCGTGTTCTTCGCGCCGATGCGGTTAATGATCCACGGCGAGCAGAACATGATGATGGCGTTACAAATCTCCCCCGCCGTGGTGGCAAAACCAAAGGCGCGGGTCCCTTCCTGCGGAGTGGCGAAGAAGGTTTTAAAGAAGGTGGCAAACTGCTGGTCGAAAACGTCATACACGCAGGCCACGCCAATCACGTACAGGATGAACATCCACATTCTGCGCTGGCGGAACAGGTTGAACACGGTTTTAGCGGTGATTTGCGGCTGGTTCGCGCCCAGGGCGTTCATCACCTGCGCCGTCTGGTTGGGCTTCGGTTTCGCGACCACCAGCAACAGCATCAGCAAAAGCGCCGCCGCCGATCCCATCCAGAAAACATACGACGGGTCGATGCCGAACAGGATGCCGCCCGTTGAGGCGCACAGCCCCCAGCCGAGGCAGCCAAACATGCGCGCCTTGCCGTACTCAAAGAAGCTGTTGCGGCTCACGCGTTCAATGTAGGCCTCAATGGCCCCGGATCCGGCTGAAAAAACAAAGCCGATATACAACCCGCCGCTCAGCGCGCCCAGCCAGATATTGGTTTTCAACAGTGGCGCGAAGACGTTCAGGAAGAACGGTGCGAACAGAAACAGCAGCACCGAGATTATCCACAGCAGGTGTTTTTTCAGCCCCAGCTTGTCCGAAATGACGCCCAGCACCGGCTGGAACGCGATGGCCGACAGCGAGATGCAGGAGAAGACAATCCCGGTATGGGTTTTATTCAGGCCAATGATGTCCGACAGCCAGATCGGCAGGAACGGAAAGCAGGTGGCCATGATGAAGAAGTAGAGAAAGAAGAACAGCCCGAAGATCCAGAAATTGGGGTTGTCTTTGTGGGTACAGGTTGTTGTGTTCATTATTTTTATCCTCAACGGAGGGCCGGTTGCCCGGCCCGTCACCTTTACACGCGTTCCACGCCAATCAGAATGGCGGTTTCCGGATCCAGAATCGGCAGCGCAATACCCGCCCGCATCAGCCATTCGCCGCTTGCCGTTTGCGGGGCTTCCATCCACGCTGGCAGCTTGCGCATGGTGTGCCCGCCCTCGCCCGTGATCTGAATGTTCGGGTGATCCAGCAGCGTGATGCGGTACTGCGCGCTGGCGTCTAACCCCGGCATGCGCAGCGGCATCATCAGGGTGTAATCCGGCATCGCGAGCTGGCTGACCAAAAACAGCCCCTGCGTTTTGTCTTCGCTCACTATACCCTGCGCCAGCGTGGTGGCATCCGGCATGTCCACGCGCCAATGGGTACCGTGATGAATCACCTCACGCCACCGCTTATACAGCGCGGCATAATGGCGATAGCCCTCACGCTCCTGCGCATCGACGGTGAGCGGATCCAGCTCCAGCCCCATATGCCCAAACAGCGCCGTCAGCCCACGGAAAGCGATGCTGTGCTGGCGGAAGGTGGCGTGACATTTATGATGACCGATATGCGCCCCCATCACCTCCGGCGGGAAGAAATAGCTCATGCCGCGCTGGATCGTGTTGCGCTCCAGCGCGTCGTTGTTGTCGGACGCCCAGAAGCGATGGCTGCGGGTCAGCACTTCATAATCGATTCGCCCCCCGCCGGAGGAGCAGGATTCAAATTCAATGTGCGGAAAACGCTCGCCCAGCACGTCCAGCAGGCGGTAAAACTGGCGGGTCTGCGCGTCGGCGGCGGCTTTACCGTTGTGCCCGGGCTGCACCAGCTCGCGGTTCATGTCCCATTTCACGTAGTCAACCGCATGCTCACCCAGCAGCCAGCTCATGCGCTCCACGAGATAATCAAAGGCCTCTGGGATGTTGAGATTAAGCACCAGCTGGTGCCGTCCGGTCGCCTGCGCGTAGCCCGGCAGCGCCAGCACCCAGTCAGGATGCGCGCGATACAGATCGGAATCCGGGTTAATCATCTCCGGCTCGATCCAGATGCCAAACTCCATGCCGAGCCGTTTAACGTGACTGATTACCGGCGTCAGGCCGTTCGGGTATTTTTTCTCATCCAGGTACCAGTCGCCCAGCGCGGCATGGTCGTCGTTGCGGCCTTTGAACCAGCCGTCGTCAATGATAAAGCGCTCCACGCCCAGCGCGGCGGCCTCATCGGCCATACGCATGATGTACTCCGGATCGTGGCTGAAGTAGATCCCCTCCCAGGTATTGAGGTGTACCGGGCGCGGTTTGTTTTCCGGGAAGCGGATGATGCTGTCTCGCAGGTAGCGGTGGAACTGCTGGCTCATGCCGTTCAGCCCGTGCGGGGAGTAGCTGGCATACAGGCGCGGCGTCCAGAGCGTTTCGCCCTCTTCAATCGCCATTTCACCCGGCAGGTAAAGCGCTTCGGCCTGTATATAACGGCGACCATCGGTTTTCGCTTCGGCGCGCAGGCGGTGGTTGCCGCTCCAGCCCAGATGCACGCCCCAGACGTCGCCCTGCATTTCGCTGAACGATGGCGTACCGGCGATTAGCGCCGGGAAATGTTCGTGGGACGTTTTACCCCGACGGTTTTCAATGACAAAGCTGTCGTGTTCAAGCGTGACGCGGTGCGGCTGAAATTCCCTGATCCAGCGTCCGTGAAAGGCCATAACCTCCTGCGCGCGCTCGGCCACCGGCAGCGTGACGGCGAATCGGTCCACCTGCCACGCCAGCGCTTTCAGGTTGGTTAACCCATGGCGCACCACCAGCACACCGCTGGCCTCCAGCATCAGCTCGCTGGTCAGACGCAGTCCCGCGCATTCATCTTCGGCGGTTATCGTCAGGGTGTTTATGTCCTGCTGCACCTGCGTGGTTTTAAACACCGGGGAACCGTCCAGCCCCTGGCGATGCCCCTCAATACCGGGCGAGCCAAACAGCCCATGCCCCAGTTCAGCCATCAGCGTTACCGGGGAGTCCACATCCAGCCTGCCGTTTGCCACCGGCCGCGCCAGCGTAGCGACATTCTGCGGCGAAAAGTGCTGAAGGTGCGGCCCCCAGTAGAGAATTTCGGCGAATGGTTGGGTTTTCATCACCACGTCAACCGTGGTGCTTTCGAGTCGTAAAATGGCATCTTGCATCAGACATCTCCTGTCGTCGGGATGCCTTGAGTGTTGATCCGAAACGTTTCGGATACAAACCAAAACGTTTCGGATCTGTGATCGGGTTTGGAAATTTACGCGGTTTAGGCCGTCTGGCCCGGGAAGAATTCGGGCTGCCAGAGCACCTGGAGCCGTTCGACGTCGTCGCCGTTAATCAGCTGGCGCACCATATCGGCAATCTGTTTCCCGACGCCCTGACGAGTGGACTGGATCACTGCCGCCACGTCAGCATCAACGATGCTGTCCTGCGGAAGTCCGTCATAAACCACCAGCGCAACGGCGTTCTCGCCTGTCAGGCGGCCCAGTTCCGCCAGCGCCATCGCCGCGCCGTCGCCGTGGGTGTTGCAGTCGGTAATGATGGCCGTGGGGGGCTGCGGCAGGGAGAGAAGTTCTTTCGTGGTGGCATACCCCACGCGGCGCGAAGGGGGCATAGCGCGCAGCCATTCGCTGGAGAGCCCGGCTTCCCGCAGCGCGTCCAGGTAGCCCTGTCGCCGCTGGGTGATAAATGCCTGATTATTGCTTTCGCCCAGCAGGGCGATGCGCTGATGGCCTTTCTCAATCAGCCAGCGGGTGGCCTGGTACGTGCCAGCATAGTTGTCGAAGTCGAACCACGCGTACGGCTGCGGCAGCTGGCTGCGGCCGAGCGCCAGGAAGGGGAAACCGGCGGCCTGCAGCTGTTCAAGTCGCGGATCGTGATCCAGCGTGTGGGCCACAATCAGCGCATCCACGCGGCGGCTTTGCACCATGCGCATATAGCTATGCTTATCCGCCAGATCATCGTCGGCGATGAGCAGCAGGTCGATCTCATGTCGCGCCAGTTCGTGGCTAATTTCGCCGACCATGTCCATAAAAACGCTGTTATTGAGCGGAACAGGATGCACGGGAAAAACGAGGCCGACGGCATCAATTTTGCCCATCTTCAGGCGGCGCGCAAACGTATTAGGTCGGTAACCACGGCGCTGGGCCTCCGCCTCCACGCGGGCGCGCGTCTCAGCAGACACATCGTCATACCCGTTGAGGGCGCGGCTGACGGTAGTGACGGACAGCCCCAGTTCTTTAGCAATGGCTTTGAGCGACATGATTTTCCGTATCTTCGTTAATTTTGTTCCGCCACCAGAAGGGCGTGGGTGTCTGGCTCCAGCGCCTTAAAGATATGCGGCTGGTCGGCAGGGTAGCAAATGTAATCGCCCGGGCCGAGTTCTTCCGCCGCGTCGATCAGGCCGACCATCGCCCGCCCCTGGGTCACGATAATATGCTCAACTGACCCCGGCGGATGCGGCTGGGAAATACGGTCTGCCCCCGGCTGCGTCAGCAGCAGATAGATATCACGACGCGCGCCCGGCGGACACGCCGCCAGCAAAATCGCCTCGTAGTTTGCCTGCCCGGCAACCACCTTGGTGCCCTCGCCACGGCGGATCACCTGCGTGACGGGCTGCTGCGGCTCCAGTAACCGGGCAAACGGAATATCCAGCGCCACGCAAAGCGACCAGAGCGTTTCCAGGCTAGGATTGCCGTTGCCAGACTCCAGCTGAGAAAGCGTAGATTTGGCGATCCCGGCACGGCGGGCAATTTCCGCCAGTGACAGCCCGGTTCGCAGGCGTTCCCGCACCAGACTTTTGGCGATCACGCTGATTGGCTGCGTCATAAAAACGGCCTCTTTCTCTCTATAACGAACGATTCGTTCATCTTGTAAAACGATTTTGATGCGTTCATTATAATGGAAATACGTTCGATATGGCTAAAATGATATGAAGAATCCCCTCTCTTGCCTGAAAGGCGACACGATAAAAGCGATAATTTTGGTCTGCCTCGCGGTAGGCGTGGTCGGCATGTCTTACGGCTCCCTGGCGATGGCCTACGGTTTTCCGCTGTGGGTGCCGTTTGTGCTTTCCCTCACGGTGCTGGCGGGCGCATCCGAGTTTATGTTTATCGGTATTGTGGCAAGCGGAGGTAACCCGCTGGCGGCAGCGGCCGCCGGTTTGCTGGTCAACGCGCGCCATGTGCCGTTTGGCGTGACGGTGCGTGAACTGGTGGGCAAACGGGGTTTGAGCTATCTCGGCTGTCACATCATGAACGATGAAAGCGTGGTGTTTGGCCTGTCGCAAAAAACGCCCGAGCAGCGTAAAGCGGCCTACTGGCTGTGCGGTTTAGGCGTGGCGATTATCTGGCCGGTGGGGGCGCTGCTGGGTGCCATGGTCGGTAAACTGCTGCCGGACCCGGAGACCATCGGGCTGGACGCGGTGTTTCCGGCGATCCTGCTGGCGTTAGTGGTACCCGCGTTTAAAAACCGTACCACGCTGATCCGCGCCTGCAGCGGTGCCGCGCTATCACTGGCTGCCGTGCCGTTTGCCCCGGTGGGTTTACCGGTTCTGCTCTCGTTACTCGGTCTCGCTGCGAGGAAAAAATAATGGGAAACATGACGTTTTTTATTCTCGGCATCGCCATTCTTTCTGCCGGAACCTACCTGATGCGTCTCGGCGGGGCAAAGCTGGGCAACCGGCTGGCTCTCTCTGAACGATCGCAGGCGCTGCTTTCCGATGCGGCTACCGTTTTGCTGTTCTCCGTCGCGCTGGCGACCACGTTTTATGAAGGGGAACATTTTGCGGGCATGGCGCGCGTACTGGGCGTGGGGTTCGCGGTGTTCCTGGCATGGCGAAAAATGCCGTTAATTGTGGTGATCGTCGCGGCGGCGGTGGTGACGGCGCTGCTGCGTCTGGCGGGTATAAACTAAAAAAGCGCCCCAGGGGCGCTCTTTCGACGGTATAGCGAAATTATTTGTTCAGTTCAGCGGTCATGTGTACGCGGTTACCGGTGAACGCCTGGGTAATTTTGTAGGATGACGCGCCCGCTTCCTGAGCCTGAGCCGCGATTTTCGCTTCTGCGCTATCAATGGTGGAAGCAGAGGCGGTCACTGTCTGTGCAGCGAAAGAACCGAAAGAAGCAGCCAGAGCGATTACAGCGACAAAAGTTTTGATGCTTTTCATGATATAAACCCTTTCATTAAGTTGTTTAGGTAAGGCACCGTGCCTTGATGAGATAAATACTAGCCCTCATCCTGAACAACTAAAAGCGGAAGGATTTGCTATTATCATTCAAAATTACTGATCAACCATTAACCGCTGCGGATGGGTATAAATCGTCGCCCTGCCCGGCTTGCAGAACCCCACCAGCGTCAGATTGCAGCGCTCCGCCACCTCCACCGCCAGCGTGGTTGCCGCCGACACCGCAAACAGAATTTCCACGCCGCACATCGCGGACTTCTGCACCATCTCATAGCTGGCGCGGCTGGAAACAAGCGCCGCGCCCTGCTGCCAGAGATCGCTCTCCCCCGCACGACGGCCTAATAGCTTGTCGAGCGCGACGTGGCGGCCCACGTCCTCATGCCCTCCAGCAATATCTCCTGACGGCAATACCCACGCCGCCGCGTGCGTGCAGCCGCTCAGTTGGCCGATGGGCTGAACATCGTTGAGATTTTCCAGCGCACGGTCGAGATGCGCCAAATTGAAGGTCTGGGTAAACGGCAGTGGCGCAACGGGCTTGCCAATATCATTAAGCTGCTCAACACCACAGACACCGCACCCGGTACGCCCGGCCAGCGCGCGGCGGCGCTCTTTCAGCCCCATAAAGCGGCGGCTGGAGAGTTCGATTTGCACTTCAAGACCGTTACACGCCTGAACCACGTCCATGCCGTAGATCTCCTGCGGGTGCGCAATGATGCCTTCCGAAAGGGAAAAACCGATGGCGAACAGTTCGAGATCTTTAGGTGAGGCCATCATCACCACGTGCGAAATACCGTTGTAAACGAGGGCAACGGGCACTTCTTCAGCCAGAAAATCGGGTGTGGCATGGGTAATGTGGGGCGGTCTGCGTACCGACATTTCCACAATGCCCGCAGGCAGTGGCGATGAGCGGGTAGCACGGTTTTGTTTAGACACAGCGGTATTCCTGAACAACCACGGAAGTAGGCCTGCTATTGCAGCATAAACCGCAGGCCTTACGCATAGTATGGATCAACTTTTCGACACTCATTGTCCTACTCATTAAGAAGAGGTGCAACCCGGCCCCCGCTACACCCCTTTAACATGCAGAGCTTATAGTGTGATCAATGTCACACTTTATAATCAACACAGTGATAATACGTTCACTTTGTATTAACGCCGTTGGAACAGGTATACCGACATTGTGGTATTCTGATGATATCCCTCGGAGAAATGAGGGATTAACGCAAATTTTTCTCCTTTGCGGTCAATTCTCAACCGCGAAGTTAAAACTACATATATAAGCAATGTCGAACAAGGAGTGACCCATGCAGGTCAGCAGAAGGCAGTTCTTTAAGATCTGCGCTGGCGGTATGGCAGGCACCACGGCGGCGGCACTGGGCTTTGCGCCCGGCGTAGCGCTGGCGGAAACGCGGCAGTACAAACTGCTGCGCACCCGCGAAACCCGTAACACCTGTACGTACTGCTCCGTCGGCTGTGGGCTGTTGATGTATAGCCTCGGCGACGGTGCGAAAAACGCCAAAGCGTCTATTTTCCATATCGAAGGCGACCCGGACCATCCGGTCAACCGCGGCGCGCTGTGCCCGAAAGGGGCCGGTCTGGTGGACTTTATCCACTCCGAAAGCCGTCTGAAATTCCCGGAATATCGCGCACCTGGCTCCGATAAATGGCAGCAAATCAGCTGGGAAGAGGCGTTTGACCGCATCGCAAAACATATTAAAGAAGACCGCGATGCCAACTTTATTGAGAAGAACGCCGATGGCGTCACGGTCAACCGCTGGCTCTCCACCGGGATGCTGTGTGCTTCTGCCTCCAGCAACGAAACCGGCTATTTAACCCAGAAATTTACGCGCGCACTCGGTATGCTCGCGGTCGACAACCAGGCGCGTGTCTGACACGGACCAACGGTAGCAAGTCTTGCTCCAACATTTGGTCGCGGTGCGATGACCAACCACTGGGTCGACATCAAGAACGCCAACCTCATTGTGGTGATGGGCGGTAACGCCGCTGAAGCGCACCCTGTCGGGTTCCGCTGGGCGATGGAAGCCAAAATCCACAACGGTGCGAAACTGATTGTGATCGATCCCCGCTTTACGCGTACTGCGTCAGTGGCGGATTTCTACACCCCTATTCGTTCAGGTACTGACATCACTTTCCTGTCAGGCGTACTGCTGTACCTGATGACCAACGAAAAATATAACCGCGAGTACACCGAAGCCTATACCAACGCCAGCCTGATCGTGCGTGAGGATTACCACTTCGAAGATGGCCTGTTCAGCGGTTATGACGCGGAAAAACGCAAGTACGATAAAACCAGCTGGAACTACGAGCTGGATGAGAAAGGCTTTGCGAAGCGCGACACCACCCTGCAACACCCGCGCTGCGTATGGAACCTGCTGAAAGAGCACGTTTCCCGCTACACGCCGGACGTTGTCGAGAACATCTGCGGCACGCCGAAGGCGGACTTCCTGAAGGTCTGCGAGCTGATCGCGGAGACCAGCGCGAAGGACAAAACCGCGTCGTTCCTGTATGCACTCGGCTGGACGCAGCACTCCATCGGCGCGCAGAACATCCGTACCATGGCAATGGTGCAGCTGCTGCTCGGCAACATGGGGATGGCAGGCGGCGGCGTGAACGCCCTGCGCGGTCACTCTAACATCCAGGGTCTGACCGACCTCGGCCTGCTGTCTCAGAGCCTGACGGGTTACATGAACCTGCCGAGCGAGAAACAGACTGACCTGCAGACCTACCTGACGGCCAGCACGCCAAAACCGCTGCTCGAAGGCCAGGTGAACTACTGGGGCAACTATCCAAAGTTCTTCGTCTCGCTGATGAAAGCCTTCTACGGCGACAAAGCGACGGCGGAAAACAGCTGGGGCTTTGACTGGCTGCCGAAGTGGGACAAAGGTTACGACGTTCTCCAGTACTTCGAGATGATGCACCAGGGCCAGGTCAACGGCTATATCTGCCAGGGCTTTAACCCGGTGGCGTCGTTCCCGAACAAGAACAAGGTTGTTGAATCCCTCTCGAAGCTGAAGTTCCTGGTGACGATTGACCCGCTCAACACCGAGACCTCGACCTTCTGGCAGAACCACGGCGAATCAAACGACGTCGATCCGTCGAAGATTCAGACCGAAGTGTTCCGCCTGCCGTCTACCTGCTTCGCGGAAGAGAACGGTTCTATCGTCAACTCCGGCCGCTGGCTGCAGTGGCACTGGAAAGGCGCGGACGCCCCGGGCATCGCCATGAACGACGGCGAGATCCTGGCCGGTATCTTCTTACGCCTGCGTAAGATGTATGCGGCAGAAGGCGGCGCGAACCCTGAGCCGGTGCTGAACATGACCTGGAACTACTCGACGCCGGAAAATCCTGCGCCGGAAGAAGTGGCTATGGAGAGCAACGGTAAGGCGCTGGCGGACGTTATCGACCCGGCCACCGGCGCGGTTCTGGCGAAGAAAGGCGACCAGCTCAGCACCTTCGCCCACCTGCGCGATGACGGTACCACTTCCAGCGGCTGCTGGATCTTTGCCGGTAGCTGGACGCCGAAAGGCAACCAGATGGCCAACCGCGACAACGCCGACCCGTCGGGCCTCGGCAATACGCTGGGCTGGGCATGGGCGTGGCCACTGAACCGCCGCATCCTCTATAACCGTGCCTCCGCTGACCCGCAGGGTAACCCGTGGGATCCGAAGCGTCAGCTGCTGAAGTGGGACGGCGCGAAATGGGGCGGCGTGGATATTCCGGACTACAGCACTGCCGCACCAGGCAGCGACGTTGGGCCGTTTATCATGCAGCCTGAAGGGATGGGCCGTCTGTTTGCTATCGATAAGATGGCAGAAGGGCCGTTCCCGGAACATTACGAGCCGTTTGAGACGCCGCTGGGCACCAACCCGCTGCACCCGAACGTGGTCTCTAACCCGGCAGCGCGTATCTTCAAGGGCGACTTTGAAGCGCTGGGTAAAAAAGACAAGTTCCCGTACGTGGGCACCACTTACCGTCTGACCGAACACTTCCACTACTGGACCAAGCACGCGCTGCTTAACGCCATCGCGCAGCCGGAACAGTTTGTGGAGATCGGCGAGAAGCTGGCGAACAAGCTCGGCATTGCCCATGGCGATACCGTGAAGGTCTCCTCTAACCGCGGCTACATCAAGGCCAAGGCGGTGGTGACCAAGCGTATTCGCACGCTGAACGTTCACGGTCAGCAGGTGGATACCATCGGCATCCCAATTCACTGGGGTTATGAGGGCGTGGCGAAGAAAGGGTTCATTGCGAACACCCTGACGCCGTTCGTCGGCGATGCGAACACGCAGACGCCGGAGTTTAAGGCCTTCCTCGTGAACGTGGAAAAGGTGTAACGGAGACGACTTATGGCTTATCAATCTCAAGACATTATCCGTCGTTCCGCGACCAACGGTTTCACACCCGCGCCTCAGGCGCGGGACCACCAGCAGGAAGTGGCGAAGCTGATCGACGTGACCACCTGTATCGGCTGTAAAGCCTGTCAGGTGGCCTGCTCTGAGTGGAACGACATCCGTGACGAAGTGGGTCACAACGTCGGGGTGTACGATAACCCGGCAGACCTGACCGCCAAGTCCTGGACGGTAATGCGTTTCTCGGAAGTGGAGCAGAACGACAAACTGGAATGGCTTATCCGCAAAGACGGCTGTATGCACTGCGCGGATCCGGGCTGCCTGAAGGCGTGTCCGTCAGAAGGAGCTATCATTCAGTATGCCAACGGCATCGTCGACTTCCAGTCCGAGCAGTGCATTGGCTGCGGCTACTGCATCGCGGGCTGTCCGTTCGACGTGCCGCGCATGAACCCGGAAGACAACCGCGTCTACAAATGTACCCTGTGCGTTGACCGCGTTAACGTGGGCCAGGAGCCTGCATGCGTGAAGACCTGCCCAACCGGCGCTATCCACTTTGGCTCCAAAGAGGATATGAAAACGCTGGCGGCAGAGCGCGTGGGCGAGTTGAAAACCCGTGGTTACGACAACGCGGGCCTGTACGATCCGGCCGGGGTTGGCGGTACGCACGTGATGTACGTGCTGCACCACGCCGACAAGCCGAACCTGTATCACGGCCTGCCAGAGAACCCGGAAATCAGCGCCACCGTGAAGTTCTGGAAAGGCATCTGGAAACCGCTGGCCGCGGTGGGCTTTGCTGCCACCTTCGCAGCGAGCATCTTCCACTACGTCGGCGTTGGTCCGAACCGTGCGGAAGAGGAAGACGACAACCTGCATGAAGAGAAAGACGAGGTGCGCAAATGAGAAAACGTGACACCATCGTGCGCTACACCGCGCCGGAACGCATCAACCACTGGGTCACCGCCTTCTGCTTCATGCTGGCGGCGATAAGCGGGCTGGGGTTCTTCTTCCCCTCCTTCAACTGGCTGATGCAGATCCTGGGCACGCCGCAGCTGGCGCGCATCCTTCACCCGTTCGTGGGTGTGGTGATGTTTGCCTCGTTTATCATCATGTTTTTCCGCTACTGGCACCATAACCTAATCAATCGGGATGATATCTTTTGGGCGAAGAATATTCGTAAGATCGTCGTCAACGAGGAAGTAGGTGATACCGGGCGTTATAACTTCGGCCAGAAATGCGTCTTCTGGGCGGCGATTATCTTCCTGGTCCTGTTGCTGGTGAGCGGCGTGATCATCTGGCGTCCGTATTTTGCGCCTGCTTTCTCAATCCCGGTGATCCGATTTGCGCTAATGCTGCATTCATTTGCCGCAGTGGCGTTAATTGTGGTTATCATGGTGCATATTTACGCCGCCCTCTGGGTGAAAGGCACCATTACCGCGATGGTGGAAGGATGGGTAACCAAAACGTGGGCGAAGAAACATCACCCGCGCTGGTACCGTGAAGTCCGCCAGAAACAGGAAAAGTCATCTGAATGAGTATTCGCATAATCCCGCAAGATGAGCTGGGGTCGAGCGAGAAACGTACGGCGGAGTATATTCCGCCGTTGTTATTCCCCAGACTCAAGAACCTCTACAACCGCCGCGCAGAGCGTCTGCGCGAGCTGGCAGAGAACAACCCGCTGGGCGATTTTCTGCGTTTTGCCGCGCTGGTCGCCCATGCGCAGGAGGTGGTGCTGTACGATCACCCGCTGCAAATGGACCTGACCGCGCGCATCAAAGAAGCTAACGAGCAGGGCAAGCCGCCGCTGGATATTCACGTCCTGCCACGCGACAAGCACTGGCATAAGCTGCTTCATTCGCTGATTGCCGAGCTGAAGCCGGAGATGAGCGGCACGGCGCTGGCGGTCATTGAGAACCTGGAAAAAGCCTCCGATCTGGAGCTGGAAGAGATGGCGAGCGCGCTGTTTGCCTCCGACTTCTCGCTGGTCAGCAGCGATAAAGCGCCGTTTATCTGGGCCGCGCTGTCGCTCTACTGGGCGCAAATGGCGAGCCTGATCCCGGGCAAAGCCCGCGCCGAATACGGCGAAGCGCGCCAGTTCTGCCCGGTCTGCGGCTCAATGCCGGTCTCCAGCATGGTGCAGATTGGGACCACGCAGGGGCTGCGCTACCTGCACTGCAACCTGTGTGAAACCGAGTGGCACGTGGTGCGCGTGAAGTGCAGCAACTGCGAGCAGACTCGCGATCTCAACTACTGGTCGCTGGAGAATGAAGACGCGGCGGTGAAAGCCGAAAGCTGCGGCGACTGCGGAACCTACCTGAAGATCCTGTATCAGGAAAAAGACCCGAAAGTTGAAGCGGTGGCCGACGATCTCGCCTCGCTGATTCTGGATGCGAAGATGGAGCAAGAGGGCTTTGCCCGTAGCTCGATCAACCCGTTCCTGTTCCCGGGTGAAGGGGAGTAATCTCCTGTGAGAGTGCCGGGCGGCGCGAGCTTGCCCGGCCTACACCTGGTAAGGCGTAAGGACCTCGTCAATACCCGCAAAAACTTTCGTGTTGCGAGAAATCAACGGACATTTTCTGCTTTGCGCTGTAGCCAGGATGATAGCATCAGGCAGTTTCATTCCATGCTTCTCACGTAGTAAAACGCTTCTTTCCGCGATATCCCGAGACACATCAATAATTTCAAAAGCGCCCATCACGGCTGCCGTTTTCGCTTCATGACCATGCCTGCGAGCGCCCACCATCACTTCCATCCAGGTAATTAAGCTGATGGCACGATGCGACGCGGTATGCTCAATCGCATCCGCAGCTTCAACACGGTTGTTGAAGAGATCAATGAGAATATTGGTATCAAACACTGCCATGTGCTTCATGATTACCACTCCTCACGCAGCTTGCGTTCATACTCAAGCCCGTCCTCTTTTCTGTCTCCCCACAGACCAAGCGCATTTCGGATAACAGAAGAACTCTGCTGGTCGAGATACAGCTCTATCGCTTCGCGAAGCAGTTCGGCACGTGGTTGATTTCGCAATTGCTTGAGGTTATCCAAACGTTGAATCACGTCATCAGACAAATCGATAAGTATTCTGCCCATATCAAGTTCCGCCAAAACGCTCATATATCACCTTAGTATATCATCATTGGTTAATTTTCAGGCAAAATACTCTTTATCAATTTAGGGTCAAAGGACGTTTTTTAGGGAATGATCGATTTTGCGAGCCGCTTTCCACAATATGCACCTCGCAACATTTCTCTGTTTTCATCTGCTGTAAACCAGGCTATAAACTGTATAAACACACAGTAAAAGGACGTAACCATGGCTCTGGAGAAGGGTATTGATAAGCTGGTACAGGAGTTTATTGCCGCAGGACGACCTTCCTCGCGAAAGCAGAGTATTGATGACCGGAGAAGCGGATATGTCGCCAGCACAGCGCTGGCCGGGGAAAAAGAAACTCGTGTCCAGGTTGAAACGCTTATTCTTGAGGATTTGACCTTTCGGGTATTTTCGCCTGTCAATGCCTCTGAAACGTTACCTTGTGCCCTCTACTATCATGGCGGTTGTTTTGTCAGCGGTGGGTTTGAAACCCATGATAATCAGCTTCGCCAACTGGCGTTTTACGGTAACTGTCGGGTCATTGCGGTTCAGTACAGACTCGCACCCGAGCATACCTTCCCCGCAGCGCATGACGATGCAGAGAGAGCGGCAGATCTTGTCTGGCAAAATGCAGAACAATTAGGTGTGGATAAAAACCGGATTACACTTTGTGGAGACAGCGCGGGAGGCCATCTTGCGCTGGTAACGTCATTGCGGCTTAAGGCCAAAGGTCTCTGGGATCCCCCGCAGCTCATTCTTATCTACCCCATGCTCGACGCTACGGCCAGTTTTGAAAGCTATACCCTCAATGGCATGGATTACGTGATTACTCGCGATACCCTTTTGAGCGGCTATGAAATGTATCTGGCTGGAGCCGACCGTCAGCATCCTGAAGTCAGCCCACTGTGGCGCAACGACTTTAGCGGTCTGCCAAAGGTCCACATTGTTACCGCTGAGTATGATCCGTTACGCGACGAAGGCGAGGCGCTTTGTCAGCGCCTCACGGAGCAAGGCGTGAAGTGTACCGCTCAACGATGGCGGGGGGTAATACACGGCTTCTTTCAGTTGAGTGGAATTAGCCAGTCAGCGCGAGACGTTATGCGAGATATTGCCTGGCGCATTAACCATGCCGGACGAGAGTGAGAAGGAGACTACTCCTCCTCGTTCCCGCCCTCTTCATACGCCCCATACGGCTTCGCAGGAAGAACGATATAGGTGCCTTCAAACACCGCGCCCGGCGTTTCATCGCCGAACAGCTCAACCTGCATCTGCACGCGCGCTTTGCGGCCACGTGCCAGACGATCAAGATCGCCGCCCAGCGCGCCAAGGTCCGCCACCGCGCTCGGCTTGCCGCTGATAGGCGCACTGTAGCGGATGTGGGCATCGGCCAGAATAATGGTGCCGCCAAGATGCCGCTCGCGCAGCATTAGCCAGATCAGCCCCCAGCCGGTGAGCGTCGCCAGGGAAAACAGGCTGCCGGCAAACAGGGTGTGGTGAGGGTTCTGATTGCCGGTTTCCGGCATGGTGGTAATGAATTTTTGCCCGGTGTACTGCTGAATGCGCACGCCCATCTTTTCACTCAGAGGGATGTGTTCATACCAGGCCTGCTGCAGCTGCCCGCACCAGTCCGCGCGATGAAGAATATCGTCCAGCGTGGCGATGGGTTTGATCATCAAAAAGTGGCGAATCGGCGTGGTTTGCGGAGCGGTGATTTCACCCTGGTTAACAAAACCGAGTTTGGCAAAAAACTCCACGGCATCTTCCCGGGCGCTACAGGTGACGCGCTTAACGCCTTCCTGACGGGCGACGGACTCCAGCGTCATCGCCATTAGCGTCCCCAGCCCTTTATCCTGCACGGAAGGGTGAACCGCCATAAAACGAATAGACGCTTCGTTATCAGCGTTGATATACAGTCGCCCGACGGCGACGAGGTTGCCCTCTTCGTCCATCACCATCTGATGATGGGCCATCGCATCCCAGGCGTCGCGTTCAGATCCTTTTGGCTGATGCAGTGGCTTGCGCAGCATTTCCCAGCGGAACTGGTAATACGCTTCTAACTCTTCTTCCGTTTGCGGTACTCGAAGGTGATACATAGCTGTACTCTCTCTTGTTACCCGCGGCCACGCCGCCAGTTGGCTCATACCTGGAGCCAGAATGTGACGGGGCCATCGTTCACCAGCGAGACCTGCATATCTGCAGCGAATCGTCCGGTTTGCGTATTCATTTCCTGTTGGCGACAACGCTCAACAAAGTATTCGTAAAGTGCTTCTGCACGATCCGGCGCGGCGCCTTTAGAGAAACTTGGGCGCATGCCGCGCTCGGTATCCGCTGCCAGCGTAAACTGGGAAACCACCAGCACGCTGCCGCCCGCCTGCTGGACGTTCAGATTCATCTTGCCTTCCGCATCGCTGAATATGCGGTAGCCCAGCACGCGCTCGCATAAGCGGTTCGCTTTTTGTTCGTCATCATCCTTTTCGACACCTAACAACACCAAAAGTCCTGGGCCAATTTCACCCGTCACCTCTCCCTCCACGGTGACGCTGGCACGGGTTACGCGCTGTATCAATGCAATCATGGTTGGTCTGCTTCTAATTGTTTTTCAGCTTCTGCTGCTTTTTTAAGTTCGCGGTATACGCCGAGAGTGACAGTTATTTCGGCACCAAGCAAGACGATACACCAGGTCCAGTAAACCCAGACAAATAAAATGGGGATCACCGCCAGCACGCCGTAAATCAGCTGATAAGACGGGAACATGGTGATGTAAAGGGCAAAACCTTTTTTACCCAGTTCAAAAAGCACTGCCGCCACCAACGCCCCAACGACCGCATCGCGGTTAGGCACGCGCGTGGTCGGTACAACGCTATAGAGCAGCCAGAACGAGAGCCAGGACAGGATCAGCGGAAAAATACGCAGCACGTTATCAATCACGCTGTTTAAATCACTCGCCCAGCGCAAGGAGAGAAGATACGAACTGATTGCCAGGCTCGCCCCAGCCAGCAACGGCCCCAGCGTTAAAATCATCCAGTAGACGGCAAAGGAATAGACCTTAGGACGGATTTTTTTGCTTCGCCAGATGGTGTTAAGCGCGCTGTCGATAGAGTACATCAGCAGCAGCGCGGTGACGATAAGGCCGCACGCCCCCACTGCCGTCATCTTGCTGGAGTTAGCAACAAACTGCTCGATGTAGTTCTGGATAACATCCCCGGTGGCCGGAATGAAGTTCGCGAAGACGAAATGGCGAAGCTGCAGGCTAACGTCCGCGAACATCGGGAAAGCGGAAAAGAGCGCAAAGATAACCGCCACCAGCGGCACTAATGAGAGCAACGACACGTAGGCGAGGTTACCCGCCAGCGTGGTCATGTTGTCCTCATCAATGCGGTGCCAGAGCAACTTCAGCCAGGCTCTCAGCGGGCGAGTATGATGCGTGGCTTTTTGATGAACGGTTTTTAGCATAACTGCTTCGCAAAGTAGTTCGGTATCGTCTCTTTTCCGGTCACCAGAATTGACGTGATACCCAACTGGTTAGCTCCCTCTATATTATCGGCGTTGTCATCGAAAAAGACCGCATCGGCCGCGGTGAATCCCTCTGCCTGCAAAACAGCCTGATAAATTCGCGCTTCAGGCTTACGCATACCCATCTCTTGGGAAAGATAGATCTTATCTGCCGCCGCCTTAACTTCGGGGTATTCCTCTGGCCAGAAGGTCGTGTGCAGACGGTTGGTGTTAGACAGCACGACCACCCGGTGCCCCTGCTCGCGCAGTTTGTGCATAATGTCGATCACTTCCGGACGGATCGCGACGAATACCGCCTGCCAGCCGTGAGAAAATTGTTCATAGCTTAACGAAAGCCCCATCTCCTGGCAGAAGCGTTCAGCAAACTCTTCATCGCTAATCTCGCCGCGTTCATGCTGATGGAAGGTCTCACCCATCGCGAAATCCTGCTTTAACGTCGCCAGCGGCACACGGCTAAAGTCGCTCCAGGCACCCAGCACCCGGTTAAAATCGATATCGACGATTACGTTTCCTAAGTCAAAGATATAAAGCATGTTTATCTCCTTTCGCCGTGGAGAGATAACTGTAGCGGGAATCACGAGATTTGACTATGCGTGCCGTCTAAGGTGTGCGATTGATTTTTACGGCGCGTTTTTACGGCAGTACAGCGAAGGGACGTTTGACGCGGCAAAAAGCCACGCTCCACGGTACTCATCAATCATCAGGCTCAGATCTCTTCCCGGCGTGCGATAAAAACCCGGTAGCGTTGCATTGATATCAGCCTCATCCGCACTATCGGCGAAGGTTTTAACAATACGATCGTTATTTAATACGCGCGCGTTCTGGTGATCGCTGTAGTGGAAATAGATGGTGCGGTTGACTTCAGAAACCACGTGACCAAACAGTTTACCGTTAATGACAGCGGTCCCTTCCCGATGCTGCATTCGCCATGAAACCGTTCCTACAAATCGGTTTTTACCAATCGTCCACTCCACATCACCTGTACAGCGTATCGGCGCACTCGAAAAATGCGAATACGCTAACCAGCCGCTGGTAATAGCAGCCCCCAGCAACGCCGCCAGCAAAATAATACGATTCCCGAGTGTCATCATTGCTCATGCGCCCAAAAATAATGCGTGGTACATAACGCTGCCGCGTCATGTCGCGCATCGTTATTACAGACAAACGCCGCGATTCGCTCCGTTTTACTATAGCCGATGAGAAAAATGTATCGGTTTCCGGCACACAGGCTGGGGTAATTTTTTAACAAGCGAAGGTAATGGTCCTGCATATGTTCATTAGGTGCATAAAAGAGTTGGCAGGCGTTGGTCGTGCTGCCCATTGAAAGTGGAATGTAGTGACTAAACGGCATGTTCTGGTGATGTTTATATAATATGACCCCGTTAATAAGCGCGATCAGAAAAAGCGCAGCGGTGGCTATTATTAACCACGCTGGCTTCTTCACCGCGGTGCCCTCGGCTATTGCCGCGTCTTCACTGGCAATTACCGGCTCGGCGGTTGGGGTAAATACTTCAACCTGGGTGGTTTCGGAAAGCGTCAGCCCGCGACGCGAAATCGTTTTTACCGTATCGCGCGGTAACCCCACTTCAGCCAGCGCATTGCGCAATGTCAAAATGGCCTGGTAAAAGGTATTCGGTGTGGTGACATCGTTACGCTCACCCCATCCCACCACCATTAACTGATTTTGCGAAATTATTTCGCCAGGATGGGTAACGAGATAAAGAAAGCAGAGATTGGCAGGAAGCTGCAAATGTATCGTGCGCCCGGTAATATGATTCGCCAGGGTTTTGTTTTCCGGGTCATACTCGACCAGCTTGTTAATAAGATACAATTTTACCTTCCTCTGCAATAACAATATTTAACCCCACAAACCCAAAAAACATACGTATATTTAACAACAGTATAGGTCAGAAGGATTAGAGCGCGACATACCCGTACCTAAGATTTGAAACATCGCATTATTTTTCAATTGATTACAAGTCGGTTTTCTTAGGTGAGCCTCAGCTAAAAGGACATAATGAGATTTCATTACACTTCACCAGGTCAAATAATTATATTGAGCCACACGTTGAGAAAAGACTGACGTTCAGGCAGATCGAGGTGACGATTCTTTAGCTATTAGTGCTATTTCGTCAATTTCCTTCCGGGGTTGTTTTTGCCGAATAATCTTAATGGATTGATGAATATTCCTGGGTAAGGTCTGGCAATCAATGTTCTGTCGCTATGTCTGCGGCCTGCAAGAATAGAGACAGCCAGGAATTTATTTTCTCTGGCATTATTTCTCATAAATACGACAGAAACGCTGGATATGTTTCAAGATTGACACATTTGAAAGGCAGTGAAATATTGATAATGAAAATAAGACAGGAGTGGACTGGATGATAACATCGTCGCAAAAGGTTGTCCGCTGTATAAGCTGCGAATTGTCCTGTCAGTTATTTCCGGATAACACGGTGCGTTCACAATACTGTGGCAGCGCCTCCTTCGCAGTTTGGCCGGTGGGGAATTATTTCCTGCAACTTGCAGTAGAAAATAAAATATTGTCTGGGAACAAGAATCATTTATTACGCGGATTTATTTTTGTAGATTTTTCGATGTATAACCTGCGCCTGCTTGTCGATCCGCAATGGATTGAACATCTGGCGATGACCAATATGCACATCGTGCTTATCGCGGACCGTAAACTGGAGGCGTTGGCTCACTACTTTTTCGCTCACCACAGTGAAATAAAGGGAATTATTTATTCAGATGACGATGACGCTATATTGCAGGAAAAAATTAACCATCTTTTTTCCGGCAGGCGAGTGAGCAGCAGGCGTGGTAATACCCTGAACACTGTTGAATTCACTTTACTTAACAGACTTATTTCAGGGGTGTGTCTCCGGGAGATAATAAAAACAACCAGCGTTGATGTGAAAAAAATTTACGTTCATAAAATACGATTAGAGAGGAAGTTAGGTACCAGCATTCATAAAATACTCGTTTCTATTTTGTAATTTCAACTTCTTAACATACCCACATTTAATGATGTGGAGGATGTTTTACGCCTGAAAGAAAGGGGGCAGTTATGCCATATTTATTGAAACATTCACCTGTCGCCGTTGCGATTTCGCTGGCACTATCGTCAGCGCTATTTACCGCGAATGCTGCAGTTATCGATTTTGCTAATTTACCAGCCACCGGAGCAGTAACGGATTTGCCTGCGGAAATACAGGCGCTGATTCCTGCAACGGCAAACGCGAACTTTAGCAAAAATACCAGCGATCCTAACTATGTCTACCAGTACAGCCCTGGCAATATTCCAGTCTACGGGGATGGGATCACTCTCGAAGGGCCGGGGGCGGAAGCCTTTGAGCACTCCGTGACCGTTATTCAGAACTCCACGTCCGGCAGCCCGGGGGTGATATTTGGTGACGACCTGACTATTCGTACCCAGTCAAAAGTGGCTGCCAATAACGGTAAAGATGTCGACGGTATTCGTACCCACGGTATGAACACGCCGAATAACCCAGTGTTTATCATTACCGGCGACCGCACCCACATTTACGTTAATGGCCAAAGCGGCGATGGCATCAATGCCGGGTACAGCTCCTTCAGCCAGGGTTCTCTCGGCTCCGCCAATATTTATGTGGGTGACGATCTCTATATCGAAACCACTGGCAGTACCGGTCGCGGTATTAGCGCCTATGCACTGAATGATGCCTCGAAGGCCAAAAATAACATTGTCGTCGGCGATCGTGCGCATATTGTGACGCGGGGTACCTACGCCGAGGGGATTCGTACCAACCAGAGCGGCTCATCCGTCCGTCTGGGGGATGAGGCCACCATCGAAACGTTTGGCACCTCGGCCTACGGCCTGTATGCGGGTTCTGCCTCCAGAATCGAGCTGGGAAAAAAAGCGACCATTACCACCGACGCAGCCAGTGCCTCCGGCGTGTACTCTACCGGCTCGTCAACCATCACCCTTGATGAAGGCGCGACCATCACCACCAACGGTGCCAGCGC
Organism: Enterobacter cloacae complex sp. P17RS; assembly: GCF_014895885.1. Taxonomy (NCBI): domain Bacteria; kingdom Pseudomonadati; phylum Pseudomonadota; class Gammaproteobacteria; order Enterobacterales; family Enterobacteriaceae; genus Enterobacter; species Enterobacter cloacae complex sp. P17RS. The sequence goes on along the minus strand of NZ_JADBQK010000011.1, from coordinate 30,215 downwards.
GCATGGCATCTACGCTTATACAGCAGCGGTAAATGTGGGAGATAACGTCACCATTGCGGTCAACAGCAGCGAGAAAACCAGCAGCTCCGCCCAGGCACCGCACGGGATGTATGCCTGGTCACGCGGCGTGATAACGCTCGACGGTGGGGCAACCATTACCACCGCAGGCCAGCGCGACCAGGGTAGCTATGCCCTGAACGCCAGCAATGGCGGAATTATTGATGCCTCTGCAGGCGGAAAATTCCTCCTTAACGGCGATATCCTCGCCGCAGGTGGCGTCGCGGCCAACAGTACCCTTCCGGCACAAAACAGTACCATTACGCTGACAATGGGTAACAGCTCGCTGTGGAACGGAGCATCGTACATAGAAAGCAACGCTGCCGGGACCGGTACTCTTGCGCTTACGATGAATGATGCCGTCTGGAATATGCGCGACAGCTCAACGCTGACCAGCCTGACCCTGAACGCGGGCGGCACGATAAATTTCCAGCATGCTGAGGACGCGGCCTGGCAAACCCTGACCATCAACGAGGATTACACAGGCAACGGCGGTAAGCTGGTTTTCAATACCGTGCTGTCTGACGATACCTCTGAAACTGACAGGCTGATTGTTGAAGGAAACACATCCGGTCGTACCGCGGTTGACGTAAACAACATTGGTGGTGCAGGCGCACAAACCGTTGAAGGGATTGAAATAGTCAGCGTTGGCGGCAACTCGGAGGGAACGTTTGAGAAGGCCAGCCGTATCGTAGCGGGGGGTTATGACTATAACGTTGTGCAGAAAGGTAAGAACTGGTTTCTGACCAGCCTGGCTGAACCCGTTGACCCACCGATCGACCCGGTAGATCCGCCAGTTGAACCGGTAGACCCGCCTGTTGACCCGGTGGATCCACCTGTTGACCCTGTCGACCCGCCTGTCGTCCCGGTAGATCCGCCCGTCGACCCGGTGATTCCGCCGCAAGAACCGGTACCGCCACCTGCGCCGCCGAAAAGCGAGCATCAGTATCGCCCAGAATTTGGCAGCTATCAGGCAAACAGCTATGCGGCAAATACGCTGTTTATGACCCGCCTGCACGATCGTCTGGGTGAAACGCAGTACACCGACATGCTCACCGGCGAGCAAAAAGTGACGAGCCTTTGGATGCGAAACGTCGGCGGGCATGCGCGTTTCAACGACGGCAGCGGCCAGCTAAAAACGACAGCCAACCGTTACGTACTGCAGTTGGGTGGCGATATCGCCCAATGGAGCACAGATGGCCTGGACCGCTGGCATCTTGGCCTGATGGCGGGCTACGGTAACAGCCAGAGCCGGAGCGCTTCCAGCCTGACCGGATACCACTCACGTGGCGAAGTGAATGGCTATAGCGTAGGTCTGTACGGTACCTGGTACGCAAACGAAGCCGATAAAAGCGGCACCTACGTTGATAGCTGGGTGCTGTATAACTGGTTTGACAATAAGGTGATGGGGCAGGACCAGGCGACCGAGCGTTATCGCTCCAGCGGCATAACCGCCTCTGTCGAAGCGGGCTATAGCGTTAAGGTGGGTGAAAGCGGCCGCAACAGCTACTGGATCCAGCCGAAGGCGCAGGCCGTTTGGATGGACGTGCAGGCTGACGACCATCGCGAGCGTAACGGCACGCGGGTGAAAGACGAAACCCAGGGCAACCTGATGACGCGTCTCGGCGTGAAGGCCTATATCAGCGGACATAACGCGATGGATGACGCTAAATCACGCACCTTCCAGCCGTTTATTGAAGCGAACTGGATCCACAATACCCAGACCACGCGCATCCGCATGGATGACGTCAGCAATGAGATGCGCGGTACGCGCAATATTGGTGAGTTAAAGACGGGCGTAGAGGGGCAGATTACCCCGCAGCTTAGCGTCTGGGGCAATGTGGCACAGCAGATTGGCGATAAAGGCTACAGCGATACGCAGGGAATGCTGGGAATAAAATACAGCTTCAAATAACAAAAAAGCCGCTGAGAAATCAGCGGCTTTTTGCTTCAGGCGATATCATCGCTGGTACAGGCCAGCACCGTTTCAACCTTGCTGGATTTCAGATGATTTTGCAGCGCCGAGCCGGGCATCTCATCGGTGAAAAGAGCCGTTGTCTGCGCCACGTTGCCAATTTCCACCGCGGCGGATGCGTTAAATTTCGTATGATCGGCCGCCAGCAAAATGTGGCGAGAGTGGGCCATCATGGTTTTCACCACGCTGGCTTCATTCACGTCAAACTCCATCATCGCGCCGTCGTGCTCAATCGCACCGACGCTGGTCACGAGATAGTCCGCCCGAAAACCAGACACAAACGCCGTCGCCGCAGGCCCGATAATGCCGCCGTTGTGCGGGCGCAGCGTGCCGCCCGGCACCATCACTTCAAAGCGCGGGTTCTTATACAGAATATGCGCCACCCGCAGGCTGTTGGTGATGATGCGCAGATGATTATGGTTAAGCAGCGCCCGGGCAACGTGCTCTACAGTCGTGCCGATGGTGATGAAAATAGTTGAGCCGTCGGGAATATAGTCCGCAATCGCCTCGGCAATCGCCCGCTTCTCTTCGGTAAGCGACACTTCGCGCTGTTCGAACGCCGTGTTCACCACGCTGGATGCCCTGCCCGCGCCGCCGTGATGACGCGTGATCAGCCCCTGCTCGCTGAGCTTACGGATATCCCGGCGCACCGTTTGCGTCGACACGTCCAGCAGCTGCGCCAGTTCATCAATGTTCATATAGCCGCGATCGGCAATCAGCGTCAGCAGCTGATCGTGACGCGGGTTGCCGGTCAGTTCGGTAAGGCTCATGGGCTGTCCTCTGAAAACCATCACGCTCCGCATTTTATACAAAAAGTGACAAAAAAGAGCGGGTTTGATCACAGTCGGGTATACCCGCGCGCCCGCCGGGCTTTGTGCATTTCAGGGCTGCGACGGCGCTGGCAAAACGCACGGCGTCTGCGGCGGTGGATTGCTGTCCCAGGCTGAACGCCAGCGCGCCGTGGAAAACGTCGCCCGCGCCGGTGGTATCCACCACGTTCACCTCAAAGCCGGATTGATGACACAAGGCGCTGTTTTCCAGCCAGTAGCAGCCGTCTCGCCCCTGAGTGACATACACATGTCCATTTGTGAGCATTTGTGCTTTTTTAAGAGCATCTTCTGCTTTATCCAACTGAGTTAGTCGCCGCAGGCCCGGCGCGGAGAAGGCCGCGTGGTCGCTTAAGGCTATCAGCTCCGCGATGTCCTGCGGGGTAACGTCAGCATCAAGCAAAGTAGGAACGCCCTGCTGACGGGCCAGCGTAAACGCCTGTTTTGCCCCGTCATGCCAGCGCACGTCTGCTAACACGATATCCCATTGCGAGAAGTCGATTTCATGCAGCCAGTCTGCCGTGGCAGGGAGATCGGGGCTGGGATAGTTGGCAATCACTCGTTCTCCGCCTGCGTCCACCAGCACCGCGGATTGTGACGATCGGGCACCTTTAAACACGCGTGTATAGCGGGTGTTTACCCCCAGGGATTCCAGCTCCGCAAGCAGCCGTCTGCCGGTATCGTCGTCCCCCACCCGGCCAATAAAATCCACTTCCGCACCCAGTTTTGCCGCGGCCACCGCCGCCGTGGCCGCCGGGCCACCGCCCACTTCCGTATAGTCTTTCGCGACATATTTCCCTCCTTCCTTAGGTAAATCATCGAGATACCAGATGCGATCCAGCACGGTAATGCCGACACAAACGATGCGAGTCATGGTGATTCCTTCTGCGATTTCTGATGCCTTCATTTTAATTTCACCAAATGTTTAAAAAGTGACCCGTGTCAATTTTTTGACTATAAATTACAAATACGATCAAAAACAGACAACACAAACGCGCAGAAATTGACACGATGTGACAGGAGAGAGGCATGTCAGCAATCGCATTTATCGGTTTAGGGCAGATGGGCGCGCCAATGGCGAAGAATCTGTTAAAGCAAGGCCACCAGCTTAACGTGTTTGACGTGAACCCGCAGGCGGTTCAGGCGCTGGTGGAGAGCGGCGCACGGGCGGCGGCTACGCCCGCTCAGGCCGCAACGGACGCCGAATTCGTCATTACCATGCTGCCAAACGGCGACCTGGTGCGCAGCGTGCTGTTCGGCGAGCACGGCGTGTGCGAAGGGTTATCCCGCGACGCGCTGGTGATTGATATGTCCACCATCCACCCGCTGCAAACCGACGCGCTGATCCGCGACATGGCTGAACGCGGCTTCAGCCTGATGGACGTGCCCGTGGGACGCACGTCCGACCATGCCATCGCCGGCACGCTGCTTCTGCTGGCGGGCGGCACCGCGCAGCAGGTGGAACGCGCCACCCCCGTCTTAATGGCGATGGGCAATGAGCTGATTAACGCCGGCGGGCCGGGCATGGGCATCCGCGTAAAGCTCATCAATAACTACATGAGCATCGCCCTGAACGCGCTTTCCGCCGAGGCGGCCGTGTTGTGTGAAGCGCTTAGCCTCTCCTTTGACGTGGCGCTGAAGGTGATGAGCGGCACGCCGGCGGGTAAAGGCCACTTCACTACCTCATGGCCGAACAAGGTGCTGAAAGGGGATCTTTCCCCGGCCTTCATGATCGACCTTGCGCATAAAGATCTGGGGATCGCCCTGGACGTGGCTAACCAGCTCCATGTTCCGATGCCGCTGGGCGCGGCGTCCCGCGAAGTTTACAACCAGGCTCGCGCCGCCGGGCGCGGGCGCGAAGACTGGACGGCCATTCTTGAACAGGTTCGCGCATCTGCCGGGCTGAAAAAATCACACTGATACGAAAGGACTGAGGAATGACGATGTACACCCTGAAAGATATCACCCGACCTTCCGGCGGTTTTGCAATGCTGGCCGTGGATCAGCGCGAAGCGATGCGCCTGATGTTTGCCGCCGCAGGCGCGCCGGTGCCGGTAACCGACCAGCACCTGACGGATTTTAAGGTCAACGCGGCGAAGATTCTGTCGCCGTACGCCTCTGCCATTCTCGTCGACCAGCAGTTCTGCTATCGCCAGATTGTGGAGCAGCAGGCCGTAGCCAACAGCTGCGCGATGATTGTGGCGGCCGACGAGTTTATTCCGGGGAATGGTATTCCGGTCGACAGCGTGGTGATCGACAAAAGCATCGACGCCCAGGCGGTCAAACGCGACGGCGGCAAGGCGCTGAAGCTGCTGGTGCTGTGGCGTAGCGATGAAGATCCGCAGCAGCGCCTGGAGATGGTGAAAGCGTTCAATACGCTGTGCCACGACAACGGGCTGCTGAGCATTATCGAGCCGGTGGTACGTCCGCCGCGTCGCGGAGCCGAATTTAACCGCGAACAGGCGATTATCGATGCGGCTAAAGAGCTGGGCGACAGCGGTGCCGACCTCTACAAGGTGGAGATGCCGCTGTTTGGTAAGGGCACGCAGCAGGAACTGCTGGCGGCCTCGCAGAAGCTGAACGAGAACATCGCCATGCCGTGGGTGATCCTCTCCTCCGGCGTGGACGATAAGCTGTTCCCGCGCGCCGTGAGCGTGGCGATGCAGGCAGGGGCATCGGGCTTTTTAGCCGGTCGCGCCGTCTGGTCATCGGTGATTGGCCTGCCGGATACCGAGCTGATGCTGCGTGATATTTCCGTACCAAAACTTCAGCGTCTGGGTGAGATCGTCGACGAAATGATGGCTCGCCGTTAAAAAAGGACCCGAACATGAAATGGTTTAACACCCTGAGCCACAACCGCTGGCTCGAACAAGAGACCGACCGCATTCTCGATTTCGGCAAAAACGCCGCCGTACCGACCGGCTTTGGCTGGCTGGGCAATAACGGGCAGGTTCGCAGCGATATGGGCACCCATCTGTGGATCACCGCCCGCATGCTTCACGTGTACGCGGTGGCGGCGAACATGGGCCGTCCCGGCGCGTATGCCCTGGTTGAACACGGCATTAATGCCCTCAACGGCCCGCTACGCGACAAACAGCACGGCGGCTGGTACGCCTGCGTAAACGATGAAGGCGTCATTGATGCCTCCAAGCAGGGCTATCAGCACTTCTTCGTCCTGCTGGGCGCGGCGAGCGCCGTCACCACCGGTCACCCGCAGGCACGCAAGCTGCTGGACGATGCCATCGAGGTGATTGAGCGCTACTTCTGGAGCGAACAGGAGCAGATGTGCCTGGAGTCCTGGGATGAAGCCTTCAGCAAAACGGAAGATTACCGCGGCGGTAACGCCAACATGCACGCCGTGGAAGCCTTCCTGATTGTCTATGACGTGACCCATGACCGCAAATGGCTCGACCGCGCCCTGCGCATCGCCTCGGTGATTATTCACGACGTAGCGCGCAAAGGTGAGTATCGCGTAAACGAGCATTTCGACACCGACTGGAACCCGATCCGCGATTACAACATCGATAACCCTGCTCACCGCTTCCGCGCCTACGGCGGCACACCGGGACACTGGATTGAGTGGGGCCGCCTGATGCTGCACCTGCGCGCCGCGCTGGAAGCCCGCTTTGAAACCCCGCCTGAATGGCTGCTGGAAGATGCGAAAGGCCTGTTCCACGCCACCATCCGCGACGCCTGGGCACCCGACGGCGCCGACGGGTTTGTCTACTCCGTGGGCTGGGACGGCAAGCCTATCGTGCGGGAACGCGTGCGCTGGCCAATCGTCGAGGCGATGGGCACGGCCTATGCCCTCTATACCGTGACCGGCGAGGCGCAGTACGAAGCCTGGTATCAGAAGTGGTGGGATTACTGCATCAAGTACCTGATGGATTACGAAAACGGTTCCTGGTGGCAGGAGCTGGACACCAATAACGAAGTGACCACCAAAGTCTGGGACGGCAAGCAGGATATTTACCATCTGCTGCACTGCCTGGTGATCCCCCGCCTGCCGCTGGCGCCGGGCTTAGCGCCTGCCGTCGCCGCCGGATTGCTGGATAGCCAGGCCAAATAATAAAGACGGAGTTTTTATGCGTACCCTACACAATATTGACCTGAAAAATAACGAACGTGGCTTCACCCTGCGCTGGCAGGATCGCCTGATTTTATCCCACTCCGAAGAAGCGCCTTGCCTGTGGATCGGAGCAGGCGAAGCCGATATCGAGATGTTTCGCGGCAATTTCAGCATTAAAGACAAGCTCAACGAAAAGATTGCCCTGACGGACGCGACCGTCACGCAGCAAAGCGCGGGCTGGGCGATCCGCTTTACCCGCGGCGATGCGGTGAGCGCCACGCTGCTGGTGGGCGTGGATGCGGAAGGCCGTCTGGAGCTGAAGCTGAAAAATGATGCCGCCAGCCATAACCGCATCTGGCTGCGGCTGGCGGCGCAGCCGGAAGATCATATCTACGGCTGCGGCGAGCAGTTCTCGTACTTCGATCTGCGCGGCAAGCCGTTCCCGCTGTGGACCAGCGAGCAGGGCGTGGGCCGCAACAAGCAGACCTACGTCACCTGGCAGGCCGACTGTAAAGAGAACGCGGGCGGCGATTACTACTGGACCTTCTTTCCGCAGCCTACCTTTGTGAGCACCCAGAAGTACTACTGCCACGTGGATAACAGCTGCTACATGAACTTTGACTTCAGCGCGCCGGATTTCCACGAGCTGGCGTTCTGGGAAGATAACGCCACGCTGCGCTTCGAATGTGCGGAAACGTACGTCGATCTGCTGGAAAAACTCACCGGCCTGCTGGGGCGCCAGCCTGAGCTGCCGGACTGGGTGTACGACGGCGTGACGCTGGGCATCCAGGGCGGCACCGAGGTGTGCCAGCAGAAGCTCGACGCTATGCGCGAGGGCGGCGTGAAGGTGAACGGCATCTGGGCGCAGGACTGGTCCGGCATCCGCATGACCTCCTTCGGCAAACGCGTGATGTGGAACTGGAAGTGGAACAGCGCGCTCTATCCGCAGCTTGACGAGCGGATCGGGCAGTGGAAGCAGGAGGGCGTACAATTCCTCTCCTATATCAACCCGTACGTCGCCAGCGATAAAGATCTCTGCGAAGAGGCGGCGAAACGCGGCTATCTGACCAAAAACGCCAACGGTGAGGACTACCACGTTGAATTCGGCGAGTTCTACGCGGGCGTTATCGACCTGACCAACCCGGAAGCCTACGGCTGGTACAAAGAGGTCATTAAAAAGAACCTGATCGAACTGGGCTGCGGCGGCTGGATGGCCGATTTCGGGGAATATCTGCCGACCGATACCTTCCTGCACAACGGCGTGAGCGCAGAGATCATGCATAACGCCTGGCCTGCCCTGTGGGCGAAATGTAACTACGAGGCGCTTCAGGAGACCGGCAAACTCGGCGAGATCCTGTTCTTCATGCGCGCGGGCTACACCGGCAGCCAGAAGCACTCGGTGATGATGTGGGCGGGGGATCAGAACGTCGACTGGAGCCTGGATGACGGCCTGGCGTCCGTCATCCCTGCGGCGCTGTCGCTGGCGATGACCGGGCACGGCCTGCACCACAGCGACATCGGCGGCTATACCACCCTGTTCGAGATGAAGCGCAGCAAGGAGCTGCTGCTGCGCTGGTGCGACTTCAGCGCCTTTACGCCGATGATGCGTACCCACGAGGGCAACCGCCCTGGCGACAACTGGCAGTTCGACGGCGATGCGGAAACCATCGCGCACTTCGCGCGCATGACCACCGTGTTCACCACCCTGAAGCCGTACATCAAAGCTGCGGTTGCGCAGAACGCGAAAAGCGGCCTGCCGGTGATGCGTCCGCTGTTCCTGCACTATGAGGACGACGCGCGCGCCTACACGCTGAAATACCAGTACCTGTTTGGCCGCGATCTGCTGGTGGCACCGGTTCATGAAGAGGGCCGCCGGGACTGGTCGCTCTATCTGCCGCAGGACAGCTGGGTCAATGCGTGGACGGGGGAAATCTGCCAGGGCGGTGACGTGACCGTTGATGCCCCGATCGGCAAGCCGCCGGTCTTCTATCGCCAGCACAGCGAATGGGCAGATCTGTTTAGCACCTTACGTGATATCTGATAAGGCTCGCCCGCAGGGAAACCTGCGGGCAGACGGAGAACAATAATGAGTCAACATACTTCCGATCCGGCAACCCTACGCCTGCCGTTTAAAGAAAAACTCGCCTACGGGATGGGCGATCTCGGCTCTAACATCCTGCTGGATATCGGCACGCTCTATTTGCTGAAGTTTTACACCGACGTGCTGGGGCTGCCCGGCACCTACGGCGGGATTATCTTCCTGATTGCGAAGTTTTTTACCGCCTTCACCGATATGGGCACCGGAATCATGCTCGACTCCCGGCGCAAGATTGGCCCGAAAGGGAAATTCCGCCCGTTCGTGCTGTATGCCGCCTTCCCGGTGACCTTGCTGGCAATTGCCAACTTCGTCGGTACGCCATTTGAGATGACCGGCAAAACGGTGATGGCAACGGTGCTGTTCATGCTGTACGGCCTGTTCTTCAGCATGATGAACTGCTCTTACGGCGCGATGGTGCCCGCCATCACCAAAAACCCGGACGAGCGCGCCTCGCTGGCGGCCTGGCGTCAGGGCGGCGCCACGCTCGGCCTGCTGCTCTGTACGGTGGGTTTTGTTCCGGTGATGAACCTGATTGAAGGCAATGACCAGCTTGGCTACATCTTTGCCGCCACCCTCTTCTCGCTGTTCGGGCTGTTCTTTATGTGGTGGTGCTATAAGGGCGTTACCGAGCGTTACGTCGAGACGCAGCCCGCTAACCCGGCACAAAAGCCGGGGCTGCTGCAGTCGTTTCGCGCCATTGCCGGGAACCGCCCGCTGTTTATCCTGTGTATTGCGAACCTGTGCACGCTAGGCGCGTTTAACGTTAAGCTCGCCATTCAGGTCTACTACACGCAGTACGTGCTGAACGACCCGATCCTGCTGTCGTACATGGGCTTCTTCAGCATGGGCTGTATTTTTATCGGCGTCTTTATGATGCCCGGCGCGGTGCGGCGCTTCGGCAAGAAAAAGGTCTATATCAGCGGGCTGGCAATTTGGGTGGCGGGCGATCTGCTTAACTACTTCTTCGGCGGCGGCTCGGTGAGCTTTGTGGCGTTTTCCTGCCTGGCGTTCTTCGGCTCCGCGTTCGTGAACAGTCTGAACTGGGCGCTGGTATCCGATACCGTGGAATATGGCGAGTGGCGCACCGGCGTACGCTCCGAGGGGACGGTCTATACCGGCTTTACCTTCTTCCGTAAGGTCTCGCAGGCGCTGGCGGGCTTCTTCCCGGGGATCATGCTCACCCAGATCGGCTACGTGCCCAACGTGGTGCAGTCCGCTGGGACGGTTGAAGGGCTGCGGCAGCTGATATTTATCTACCCGAGCCTGCTGGCGGTCATCACCATCGTGGCGATGGGCTGCTTCTACAACCTCAACGAGAAGATGTATGTGCGCATCGTGGAAGAGATCGAACTGCGCAAACGTACGGCCTAAATGACGTGATAGAGCGCCCTGCGGGGCGCTCTGAGGATCGACCATGACATACAATACTGATCCGTTAACCCTGAAATTGAGCCTGCGAGAGAAGTGCGCCTACGGGATGGGCGATTTTGGCTCGAATCTGATGCTGTGTATTGGCACGCTGTACCTGCTGAAGTTTTACACCGATGAACTGGGGATGCCCGCGTTCTACGGCGGCATAATTTTCCTGGTGGCGAAGTTTTTTACCGCGTTCACCGACATGCTGACCGGCGTGCTGCTGGATTCCCGGCGAAACATCGGCGCGCGGGGAAAATTCCGGCCATTCATTTTGTATGCCTCCGTGCCGGTGGCGCTGGTCGCGACGGCGCAGTTTATGGCCAACGACTTTAGCCTGACGGTGAAAACGGCGCTCGCCACCGTGCTCTTCATGATGTTTGGGCTCTGCTATAGCCTGATGAACTGTGCCTATGGTGCGATGGTCCCTGCCATCACCAAAAACCCGAACGAGCGCGCGCAGTTGGCGGCGTGGCGACAGGGTGGCGCCACGGTGGGGCTGTTGCTCTGCACCGTCGGCTTTATGCCCATTCAGGCGCTGTTCGTCCACCAGCCATCCCTCGGCTATCTGGTGGCTGCGCTGGTGTTCGCCACCGGCGGCCTGTTCTGCATGTGGTGGTGCTACAGCGGGGTGAAAGAGCGCTATGTCGAGATAACGCCCGATCACCATAAGCCCGGCATTCTTAAATCGTTCTGCGCGATTTTCCGCAATCCGCCGCTGCTGGTGCTGTGCATTGCCAACCTGTGTACTCTCGCCGCGTTCAACATCAAGCTGGCGATTCAGGTCTATTACACCCAGTACGTGCTGAACGATCTGCATCTGCTGTCGTGGATGGGCTTTTTCAGCATGGGCTGCATTCTGATTGGCGTGTTTCTGGTGCCCGGCGCGGTGAAGCGCTTTGGCAAGAAGCCGGTCTATCTGGGCGGGCTGGCGCTGTGGGCGGTGGGCGACGTGCTGAACTTCTTCTGGGGAACCAGCTCCCTGCTGTTCGTGCTCTTTTCCTGCATGGCCTTTTTCGGCACCGCGTTTGTGAACAGCCTGAACTGGGCGCTGGTGCCGGATACCGTTGATTACGGCGAGTGGAAAACCGGCATTCGCGCCGAGGGATCGGTTTACACCGGCTACACCTTCTCGCGCAAAATCTCCGCCGCTCTCGCCGGCTTCCTGCCCGGCATCATGCTGACCCAGATCGGCTACGTTCCTCATGCGGTGCAGAGCGCGGGCACGCTGCTGGGTTTGCGTCAGCTTATTTTCCTCTGGCCGTGCGGCCTGGCAATCGTCGCCGCAGTGACCATGGGGCTGTTTTATAAACTCAACGAAGCGCGCTTCGCCTTTATTATCGAGGAGATTGGAAAACGGAAAAAACAGTCAGCGAATACCCCTGAGATAACACCCAACAATAAAGCGTCAGCAGTCACTTTATAACAATAAATTCGGCCCGTATTTCCTTCCTGTTCATCAGGAGGGAGGCCTTTCTGTACCTGATACATGGACAAATTATGAAAAGAATCATCACTGTACTGATCGTGTCGTCTGTGTCCTGCCCGGTATTCGCCGGGGCCTATGTTGAAACCCGTGAAGCCTACAATACGGCCTCTGAGCTGCACGAAGTGATCCTGCGTGCCGGTTATAACTTCGATATGGGCGCTGGGTTGATGTTCACCAACGCCTACAACGTGGGGAGGTGGGATGAGCTCAAGCACAGCTATAACGAAATAGAGGGGTGGTATCCGCTCTTTAAACCGACCGACAAACTCACCTTCCAGCCGGGCGGGTTGATCAACGACAGCAGCGCCGGTTCGGGTGGCGCGGTTTATTTAGATACCAACTATAAATTCACGGACGGGTTTAATCTGACGTTCCGCTATCGCTATAACCATAACAATTACGATACGCCGGACTATAACGGGCAGATGGATAAGAACGACACGCACGAATTTGCCAACTACTGGAATTTCAAGGTGACGGATGCGTTTTTCTACACCTTTGAGCCGCATTTTTTCCAGCGGATAAATGATTACCACAGCAAAAATGGCAAAGACCATCACTGGGAAATTACCAACAAGTTCAGCTATAAGATCGACAGAAACTGGCTGCCGTACCTCGAACTCCAGTGGCTGGACAGATGGAATGATTACAACCGCGAGCAGTACAGGATCCGCCTGGGGTTACGTTATTCGTTCTAATAAAAAAGCCGCTGATTTCTCAGCGGCTTTTTTTACTACGGATTGACCGTATTAGTCTTCTTTCGCACCGCGCATAGCACGTTTACGATCGTTCTCGGTCAGGTGACGTTTACGGATACGAATTGACTGCGGAGTCACTTCTACCAGTTCGTCATCATCGATGAACTCCAGAGCCTGCTCCAGGGTCATCTTGATCGGTGGAACCAGAACCGTTGCTTCGTCAGTACCGGACGCACGCATGTTGGTCAGCTTCTTACCGGTCAGGCAGTTTACCGTCAGGTCGTTAGAACGGCTGTGAATACCGATGATCTGGCCTTCGTAAACTTCAGCACCGTGACCCAGGAACAGCTTACCGCGATCCTGCAGACCGAACAGCGCAAACGCAACCGCTTTACCCTGACCGTTGGAGATCAGTACGCCGTTGTTACGCTGGCCCACTTCGCCCGGACGAACGTCGTCGTAGTGGCTGAAGGTGGAGTACAGCAGGCCGGTACCGGAGGTCATGGTCATGAACTCAGAACGGAAGCCGATCAGGCCACGGCTTGGGATCACGTAGTCGAGACGTACGCGGCCTTTGCCGTCTGGATTCATGTTTTTCAGGTCGCCTTTACGCTCGCCCAGTGCCTGCATCACAGAACCCTGGTGCTGCTCTTCTACGTCCAGCGTTACGTTTTCGAACGGCTCTTGTTTACGGCCATCGATTTCACGGAAGATTACTTTCGGACGGGAAACCGCCATCTCGAAACCTTCACGACGCATGTTTTCGATCAGAACAGACAGGTGCAGCTCACCACGACCGGAAACGCGGAATGCATCAGCGTCTTCGGTTTCTTCAACGCGCAGCGCAACGTTGTGCACCAGCTCTTTGTTCAGACGGTCAAGGATCTGACGAGAGGTAACGAACTTACCTTCTTTACCACAGAACGGAGAGGTGTTGACGTTGAAGAACATGGATACGGTTGGTTCATCAACGGACAGGGCTGGCAGCGCTTCGACGTTCTGCGGATCGCAGATGGTGTCGGAGATGTTCAGTTCACCCAGACCGGTGATCGCGATGATGTCGCCCGCTTCAGCGATGTCGCTCTCGATACGCTCAAGACCCAGGTGAGTCAGGACTTTACCGACTTTACCGTTACGGGTTTTGCCTTCGCTATCGATGATAGTGACCTGCTGGTTAGGCTTCACTTTACCGCGCTTGATACGGCCAATGCCGATTACGCCAACGTAGTTGTTGTAGTCGAGCTGGGAGATCTGCATCTGCAGGGTGCCTTCCAGGTCAACGTTTGGCGCAGGAACACGGTCAACAATCGCCTGATACAGCGGGGTCATGTCTTCAGCCATGTCTTCGTGGTCCAGACCTGCGATACCGTTCAACGCAGAGGCGTAAACGATAGGGAAGTCCAGCTGCTCGTCGGTCGCGTCGAGGTTAACGAACAGGTCGAAGACCTGGTCAACAACCCAGTCAGGACGCGCGCCAGGGCGGTCAACTTTGTTGATAACAACGATTGGCTTCAGACCATGGGCAAAAGCTTTTTTGGTCACGAAGCGCGTCTGTGGCATTGGGCCATCCATTGCGTCAACGACCAGCAGAACGGAGTCTACCATGGACATTACACGTTCAACTTCACCACCGAAGTCGGCGTGCCCTGGGGTATCAACGATGTTGATACGGTAGTCATTCCATTTAATCGCGGTGTTTTTCGCGAGGATGGTAATCCCACGCTCTTTCTCCAAATCGTTGGAGTCCATCACGCGTTCTTGGGTTTCGGCACGCGCATCAAACGTACCGGATTGCTGCAGCAGCTTATCAACCAGGGTAGTTTTACCATGGTCAACGTGCGCGATGATGGCGATGTTACGCAAATTTTCGATCACAACTTTGCCTCAGGCATTTAGAAATAGCGCGTTATTGTACACGGATTAATCGCACTACAAAACAGGATCACAAACATCCCCCGCAAACAAGTATTGCAGAGATGCTTTGTGATCGCTTTCACGGAGCGGTAAAAGGGCACTTTAACGTAAATTGCACCAATATGGTGCTTAATGTTCACATTGAAGCACTATACTGGTGCAACAAATCCATCATGGTGCAGCCCTTTTGCACTATGGTGCGCATGATAACGCCTTTTTGGGGTGTTTTAAAAGTTGGCACAGATTTCGCTTTATAAAAAATACATGGCAACAGCCAGTACCAACAGAAATTGAAGACCTCGTTACCACGACGACAATGACCAATCTGGAGAGTTAAGTATGTCCGCTGAACACGTTTTGACGATGCTGAACGAACATGAAGTGAAGTTTGTTGATCTGCGCTTCACCGATACCAAAGGTAAAGAACAGCACGTCACAATCCCTGCTCATCAGGTGAACGCCGAATTCTTTGAAGAAGGCAAAATGTTTGACGGCTCCTCCATTGGTGGCTGGAAAGGCATTAACGAATCCGACATGGTTCTGATGCCAGACGCAACCACTGCGGTCATTGATCCGTTCTTCGAAGAACCAACCCTGATCATCCGCTGCGACATCCTCGAGCCAGGCACGCTGCAGGGCTACGACCGCGACCCACGTTCTATCGCTAAACGCGCTGAAGAGTACCTGCGTTCTACCGGCATCGCGGACACCGTTCTGTTCGGGCCAGAGCCAGAGTTCTTCCTGTTCGACGACATCCGCTTCGGTGCCTCTATTTCTGGCTCCCACGTGGCTATCGACGACATCGAAGGCGCATGGAACTCTTCCACCAAATACGAAGGTGGTAACAAAGGTCACCGTCCTGGTGTGAAAGGCGGTTACTTCCCGGTTCCTCCGGTCGACTCTGCGCAGGACATTCGTTCCACCATGTGTCTGGTGATGGAAGAGATGGGCCTGGTTGTTGAAGCGCACCACCACGAAGTGGCGACTGCGGGTCAGAACGAAGTGGCAACCCGCTTCAACACCATGACCAAAAAAGCGGACGAAATTCAGATCTACAAATACGTTGTGCATAACGTTGCGCACCGTTTCGGTAAAACCGCGACCTTCATGCCAAAACCAATGTTTGGCGACAACGGTTCCGGTATGCACTGCCACATGTCTCTGTCCAAGAACGGTACCAACCTGTTCTCTGGCGACAAATATGCCGGTCTGTCCGAGCAGGCGCTGTATTACATCGGTGGTGTTATCAAACACGCTAAAGCGATCAACGCCCTGGCGAACCCAACCACTAACTCCTACAAGCGTCTGGTCCCGGGCTACGAAGCGCCAGTTATGCTGGCCTACTCTGCGCGTAACCGTTCTGCTTCCATCCGTATCCCGGTGGTGGCGTCTCCAAAAGCGCGTCGTATCGAAGTGCGCTTCCCGGACCCAGCGGCTAACCCATACCTGTGCTTCGCAGCGCTGCTGATGGCCGGTCTGGACGGTATCAAGAACAAGATCCACCCAGGCGAAGCGATGGACAAAAACCTGTACGATCTGCCGCCAGAAGAAGCGAAAGAGATCCCACAGGTTGCTGGCTCTCTGGAAGAAGCCCTGCAGGCGCTGGATGCAGACCGCGAGTTCCTGACTGCGGGTGGCGTATTCACTGACGACGCTATCGATGCTTACATCGCCCTGCGTACTGAAGAGAATGACCGCGTGCGTATGACTCCGCATCCGGTTGAGTTCGAACTGTACTACAGCGTTTAATTTAGTTGTTTTACCCGGCGTCAAAAGCGCCGGGGGTAGTTGCCGTGGAAACTTTTAGCCCATCTCCGGATGGGCTTTTTTCTCCACCAACAACCTGATCTCACGCGCTTTTTACGCCGAAACCGCTATACTGCACTAAAACAGTGCAACGACTCCAGGAGACTGCTGAATGGCAACTGGCACGCTGCCCGATGCTGGGCAGATCCTCAATTCTTTGATTAACAGCATCCTGCTGGTCGACGACGAGCTGGCCGTCCATTACGCCAACCCGGCGGCGCAACAGCTGCTCGCCCAGAGTTCACGGAAACTGTTTGGCACCCCGCTTCCTGAGTTGTTGAGCTATTTCTCGCTGAATATTGGCCTGATGCAGGAAAGTTTGCAGGCCGGTCAGGGGTTCACCGATAACGAAGTCACGCTGGTGATCGACGGGCGCTCACATATTCTTTCCCTTACCGCGCAACGTTTGCCGGAAGGACTGATCCTGCTAGAAATGGCGCCGATGGATAATCAGCGTCGCCTGAGCCAGGAGCAGCTTCAGCATGCGCAGCAAATTGCCGCCCGTGACCTGGTGCGCGGTCTGGCGCATGAAATCAAAAACCCGCTGGGTGGGTTACGCGGCGCGGCGCAGCTTCTGACCAAAGCCCTGCCCGACCCTGCGCTGGCGGAATATACCAACGTCATCATTGAGCAGGCGGACCGCCTGCGTAACCTGGTCGATCGCCTGCTCGGGCCGCAGCAGCCGGGTATGCACGTTTCAGAAAGCATTCATAAAGTCGCTGAACGGGTGGTGAAGCTCGTCTCTATGGAGCTGCCGGAGAACGTCACGCTGGTGCGTGATTACGACCCAAGCCTGCCGGAACTGGCGCATGACCCGGACCAGATTGAGCAGGTTCTGCTGAATATTGTGCGCAATGCTCTGCAGGCGCTGGGGCCGGAAGGCGGCGAGATTATTTTACGCACCCGCACCGCCTTCCAGCTTACGCTGCACGGCGTGCGCTATCGTCTGGCGGCACGCATCGACGTTGAGGATAACGGGCCTGGCATTCCTTCGCATCTGCAGGACACCCTGTTCTACCCAATGGTAAGCGGGCGCGAAGGCGGTACGGGACTGGGCTTATCTATCGCCCGCAGCTTGATCGATCAGCACTCCGGAAAAATTGAATTTACCAGTTGGCCGGGACATACCGAGTTTTCGGTTTTCCTGCCGATTAAAAAATAAAGGTGACGTTTATGCAACGAGGGATAGTCTGGGTAGTCGATGACGATAGCTCCATCCGTTGGGTGCTTGAACGCGCGCTCACAGGGGCAGGTTTAAGCTGCACGACGTTTGAGAGCGGCAGCGAGGTGCTCGACGCACTCACCACCAAAACGCCGGACGTTCTGCTGTCGGATATTCGCATGCCGGGCATGGACGGACTGGCGCTGTTAAAGCAGATCAAACAGCGCCATCCTATGCTTCCGGTCATCATAATGACGGCTCATTCCGACCTGGATGCCGCGGTGAGCGCCTATCAGCAAGGGGCATTCGATTATCTGCCCAAACCGTTCGATATCGACGAAGCGGTGGCGCTGGTTGAGCGCGCGATTAGCCACTATCAGGAGCAACAACAGCCGCGCCACGCGCCCGATTTTGGTCCAACCACCGACATCATCGGCGAAGCGCCGGCGATGCAGGACGTGTTTCGCATTATTGGCCGTCTGTCCCGCTCGTCCATCAGCGTGTTGATTAACGGGGAATCGGGTACAGGTAAAGAGCTGGTGGCGCATGCGTTACATCGCCACAGCCCGCGGGCAAAAGCGCCGTTTATCGCCCTCAATATGGCGGCGATCCCGAAGGATTTGATTGAGTCCGAGCTGTTCGGCCACGAAAAAGGGGCGTTTACCGGCGCGAATACCATTCGCCAGGGACGCTTTGAGCAGGCTGACGGCGGCACGCTGTTCCTGGACGAGATCGGCGATATGCCGCTGGACGTTCAAACTCGCCTGCTGCGCGTGCTGGCCGACGGGCAGTTTTACCGCGTGGGCGGCTATGCGCCGGTGAAGGTGGACGTGCGTATTATCGCCGCGACGCACCAGAACCTGGAGCTGCGCGTGCAGGAGGGCAAATTCCGTGAGGATTTATTCCATCGCCTGAATGTGATCCGCGTCCACCTGCCGCCGTTGCGCGAGCGTCGGGAAGATATCCCGCGCCTGGCGCGTCATTTCCTGCAGGTGGCGGCCCGCGAGCTGGGCGTGGAAGCCAAGCAGCTTCACCCGGAAACCGATGCCGCCCTCACCCGTCTGGCGTGGCCGGGCAACGTACGCCAGCTGGAAAACACCTGCCGCTGGCTGACCGTGATGGCCGCCGGCCAGGAAGTGTTGATTCAGGATCTCCCTGCCGAACTGTTTGAGGCCACCGCGCCCGAAAGCAGCACCGGGCACGCGCTTCCAGACAGTTGGGCAACGCTGCTGGCGCAGTGGGCCGACCGCGCGCTGCGTTCCGGTCATCAAAACCTGCTGTCTGAGGCTCAGCCAGAGATGGAGCGTACGCTGTTGACCACCGCGCTTCGTCATACGCAGGGCCATAAGCAGGAAGCCGCGCGCCTGCTGGGATGGGGACGTAATACCCTGACGCGCAAGCTGAAAGAGCTGGGAATGGAGTGATCGTACGCCGCTGTGTAAAGGTTATTAATTGAGCGCAAATTGCCGTTATTTTGCGCTTTACTGTTCCGATGAGTTTTGTATGATCGTGCCCGGAAATTGGGGGAATCATCATGCTGGAATCATTAGTGACTTTACTGTCGAGCGGAGCAGCTGAAAGCCACACGCCGCAAACCGCTGTTGCTGCGGTATTATGTGCGGCGCTGGTTGGGCTGTTTAGCTAGCAGGTTGAAATGTAAAAGCCGGGTAGCGGCTTCGCCTTACCCGGCTTTGCGCCTTAAATCACCCGTGAAAACTGCTGCATACGCGCCTTCTGGCGCAGATACGCGTCAAAGCACATGCAGATATTACGGATCAACAGACGCCCTTTCGGCGTGACCTCAATCGCGTTTTCTGACACATCCACCAGCCCGTCTTTCGCCAGCGGTGCAATCAGCTTCAGGTCTTCCGCAAAATATTCGCTGAATGTCAGATCCCACTGTGCTTCCACGTCGCTAAAGTCGAGACGGAAGTTGCAGATAAGCGCCTTAATCACATCACGACGAATGCAGTCGTCACGGGTCAGCGCGATGCCGCGCCACAGCGCGTTGCCGGTTGCATCAACCTGCTGGTAGTAGAGCTTCAGCTCTTTCTGGTTCTGCGCGTAGCAGTCACCGATCATGCTGATGGCGGAGACACCCATGCCGAGCAGATCGGTATCGCCCTGAGTGGTATAACCCTGGAAGTTACGGTGCAGTACGCCTTCGCGCTGGGCAATCGCCAGCTCGTCATCCGGACGGGCAAAGTGATCCATGCCGATAAATTGATAGCCGCTCTCGGTCAGAGAGGTGATGGTTTCCTGCAGGATGTCCAGCTTCTGCTGGGCAGAAGGCAGATCGGCATCTTTGATTTTGCGCTGGGCGGCGAATAGCGTCGGCAGGTGCGCGTAGTTAAAGACGCTCAGGCGGTCCGGGCTAAGTTCAGCCACGCGCTTCAGCGTGAAGGCGAAGCTCTCCGGCGTCTGCTTTGGCAGGCCGTAAATCAGGTCGATGTTGGTCGAGGTAAAGCCAATGTCGCGTGCGTGGTTGAGTAAGGCGAAGATAAACTCTTCGTCCTGCTCGCGGTTGACCAGACGCTGCACCTCTTTATTGAAATCCTGCACGCCCATGCTCAGACGATTAAAGCCTTCGGCGCGTAAGTGATCCAGTACATCCAGCTCAATTTCACGCGGATCGACTTCGATCGAGATTTCAGCGTCGTCGTTAAAATTGAAATTTCCGCGCAGCAGCGTCATCAGGCGGCTTATTTGCGCCTTATTGAGATACGTTGGCGTGCCGCCCCCCCAGTGAAGCTGGCTGACGTGACGCCCTTTAAAAAGCGGTGCGCGGTGCACAATTTCCTGTTCGAGCGCATCGAGGTATTGATCGGCTTTATGCTGCTGACGGGTCACGATTTTATTGCAGCCGCAGAAGTAGCAGAGCTTGTGGCAGAACGGAATATGGACGTAGAGCGACAGCGGACGCTCTGGATAGCGCGCGACGGCCTGCTGAAAATCCTCCTCGCCGAAGGCATCGGAGAACTCCAGCGCGGTGGGGTATGAGGTATAACGCGGCCCGGAATAGTTATACTTCTGGATTAGGGCCAAATCCCAGTCGATAGTTGGTGCTGACATGCTCACTCCTTCCGTTGGTGTCGCGTTCGTATACGGCGGCCCGTTCTGGCCCCATCGCGGGCCATCATTCGGGTGCGCAGCCACTTCTGTCGCCGCGACAACCGCCGTAGTTTAACGAATAACCACACCAGATAACATATAACCGGAAGGGTTATAAGCAGGACTATCGTGCCTGCCGGGTGCAAATGTTAGTTTCCACCTTTCAGAAGACGCATCATATCTTCCTGCTTTTCTTCTTCCTCTTCGTCGTCTTCGTCATCGTAAGACAGACCCAGCTTCTGCATCAGCTCATCAATGCGGTCCAGTTTGGCATCTACCCATGACTGCTCTTCGGCGGTCAGGGTTTCACCCTCTTCAAGACGTTCCAGCAGCGCGTCCAGGCGCTCATCGTTCTCCAGCATATCCAGCTCAGCCTGCGGTGAAAGCATAGGTTTCTCGCTCTTTGGTTTGTGCTGCTTAGTGACCGGGGTGTCTGTCACGCCCAGTGGAATGGGAGTTTTACTGCCGATACGAGGGTCTTTCTGCTGTTTGCCTTTTGCAGAAGCGCCCGCTGCACCACCGCCGTTGGCACGGCTACCCGCAGCATGGCCACGATGCTTCTTATCGCGTTTGCGATCGCGCGCTTCCTGGTTTAGTTCTTCGCGCGTTTTGCGGCGTGCTTTTGCAGGGCGTTTCGCGCCCGCAGCGGAGGTTGGTTTTTTCATGATGTTTTATCTTAAAGTCGTTTTCTTCAGTATAGAATTGCGGCGAAATCTAGCAGAAAGCAAGCAAAGAAAAAAGGCGACAGAGCAATCTGTCGCCTTTTTTCCTGACTCACAACCCTTAACGGGTCAGACATTCCATGTTTACCAACAACACACCCTGTTTATCCTTTGGCTGATACCGTCCGTGTATGGTTCCATTTCCTGTTAAAACGCCTCCAGGCGCTGGTCGTCCTGACTATCCTGCGTCTTCGCCTCCTGGCGCTCCTGACCCTAATCCTTAAGTCGATTTCCTGTTGGCTTCCTCGCCTTGCCGCATACTTTACCTTGTTCCGTTAAACTAACAAGCAACTAAACGGTACAAATACGGATTTTCAGATAATTACCTGGAAATAAGATTATGATTTAAAACAGTTTGCATTTTTTGACGCCTGCGAATTCTCTGAAATCTCCCATAGCAACATTAGCCGATCTCTTACAGCCGTTTGGGCATTCGCCTGCAAGCCTCGTGCAATGAGAAAAGCCTTTTGCCCGCATTCGGGTATAATCCCTCCAGATTACGATTTTTGGAGACGACCACGTGACTACCTGGAACTACCAACAGACGCATTTTGTCACCAGTGCGCCCGATATTCGCCACCTGCCTTCTGATACCGGTATTGAAGTGGCATTTGCTGGCCGCTCAAATGCGGGGAAATCCAGCGCCCTGAATACGCTGACCAATCAGAAGAACCTGGCGCGTACCTCAAAAACACCTGGCCGTACCCAGCTGATTAACCTCTTTGAAGTGGCTGAAGGCAAACGCCTCGTAGACTTGCCGGGATACGGTTATGCGCAGGTGCCTGAAGAGATGAAGATCAAGTGGCAGCGTGCGCTGGGCGAATACCTGGAAAAACGCATGTGCCTGAAAGGTCTGGTGGTGCTGATGGATATTCGTCACCCGCTAAAGGATCTCGATCAGCAGATGATCGACTGGGCCGTAGCAAGCGATATTGCCGTGCTGGTGCTGCTGACGAAAGCCGACAAGCTGGCAAGCGGCGCGCGTAAAGCGCAGGTGAATATGGTTCGCGAAGCGGTACTGGCCTTCAATGGCGATGTACAGGTTGAGCCTTTCTCTTCGCTGAAAAAACAGGGCGTGGACAAGCTGCGTCAGAAGCTCGACAGCTGGTTTAACGAGCTGGAACCTGCGACGGAAGCAGAAGAAGAGTAATACCGAGCGCGGCGATGTCCGCGCTTTTTTTTTGCCCGAACTTTTCTTTGCCGCAATAAAAAACGCCCCAGTCATTACTGACTGGGGCGGCTAAAATATTCAGCCAAATCCGATTACGTGAAGTAAAAGGTCTGAAAGATAGAACATCTTACCTCTGTACCCTACGTCGATAACTCTACCCCTTTTTTTGCTGTAGAAAAAGCACTTTTTGTAGTTTTTTTTCATTCTTTACATAGGGAATTCTAATGATCGTCACAAAACGCGCGTTGTTATGTTGCTAACTTACATAAAAAGCGCGTTATTCACAGAACCTTTAGTGAGCCTGATCCCAGTTTTCACCACTTCCCACTTCCACCAGCAACGGCACGTCCAGCGTCATGCTGCTTTCCATCAGTTCGTGGATCTTTTTCGACACGGCGTCGAGGTCGTCCTTGTGCACTTCAAATACCAGTTCATCGTGTACCTGCATGATCATTTTCACGCGCGGCTTCTCTTTCTCCAGCCAGGCATCAACGGCGATCATTGCGCGCTTGATGATGTCCGCTGCGGTACCCTGCATCGGGGCGTTGATCGCCGCACGCTCTGCGCCAGCGCGGCGCGCCGCGTTGCTGGATTTGATGTCCGGGAGATAGAGACGACGGCCATCCAGGGTTTCAACGTAACCTTTCTCTTTCGCCTGCGCGCGGGTGCGTTCCATATATTCCAGAACGCCCGGATAACGCTCGAAGTAAAGATCCATATACTTCTGCGACTCTTTGCGCGGAATGTTTAGCTGGCGTGAAAGGCCAAACGCGCTCATGCCGTAAATTAGACCGAAGTTGATCGCTTTTGCACTGCGGCGCTGTTCGTTGGTCACGTTGTCCAGCGGTAAACCAAAGACCTCCGCCGCGGTCGCCCGGTGGATGTCTTTTCCTTCCGCAAATGCCGTCAGCAGACCTTTATCGCGGGACAGGTGCGCCATAATGCGCAGTTCAATTTGCGAGTAGTCAGCCGAGACAATCAGGTAGTCATCAGGAGCTATAAAGGCCTGACGAATGCGGCGCCCTTCCTCATTACGCACCGGAATGTTCTGCAGGTTAGGATCGGTTGACGAGAGACGCCCGGTTGCCGCTACCGCCTGATGATACGACGTGTGCACGCGGCCCGTTTTCGGGTTGATCATCAGCGGAAGTTTGTCCGTGTAGGTAGACTTCAGCTTCGCGAGACCACGGTACTGCAGAATCACTTTTGGCAGCGGGTAGTCCAGCGCCAGCTCTTCCAGCACCTCTTCAGAGGTTGACGGCGCGCCGCCAGGGGTTTTCTTCAGCGGCTTGATGCCCTGCTTTTCAAACAGGATAGTTTGCAGCTGTTTCGGTGAAGAGAGGTTAAACGGCTCGCCGGCAAGGTCATGCGCTTTCTGCTCGAGCTCGGTCAAACGCTGCGCGAGCTCACCAGAGTGGTTATGCAGCACCGTTGGATCGATCTTAACGCCATTGCGTTCGATACGGGACAGCACGGGCACCAGCGGCATTTCAATATGCTGGAATACGTTCAGCGGACCTTCGTGCTTCTGCAGTTTTGGCCACATCTTCAGATGCAGTTGCAGCGTGACGTCGGCATCTTCCGCCGCGTAGCGCCCTGCTTCTTCAAGAGCAATCTGGTTAAAGGTGAGCTGATTTTTCCCTTTACCGGCAATCTCTTCAAAGGTAATGGTTTTGTGCTTGAGCCAGCGGTCAGATAAGGAATCCATATCATGGCGGCCCGCCACGCTGTCCAGAATGTAGGATTCGAGCATAGTGTCAAAGGCAATCCCGCGCAGCTCAATGCCGTAGTTCTGCAGAATGCCGCGGTCGTACTTGAGGTTTTGCCCGACCTTCAGCGCCTTTTCGTCTTCCAGAATCGGCTTCAGTAGCTCGAGCGCGCGCTCGCGGGAGATCTGCTCCGGCGCATCCAGGTAGTCGTGCGCCACGGGAACGTAGGCGGCAATACCCGGCTCTGTCGCAAAGGACAATCCCACCATATTGGCTGAGATGTTGTCGAGGCTGTCTGTTTCGGTGTCAAAGGCAAAGACCGGCGCTTTTTTCAGTTTCTCGATCCAGGCGATCAGCTGTGACTCTTCCAGAATGGTTTCGTAGTTGTCGAAGGAGAGCGCTGCGGCTTCTTCTTCCGCCTGATCTTCGGCATCAACGACAATCGTCTCTTTCGGCTTAGCAGCAGGTTTGGCCCCTTTTGCCTGCAGCCATTTACCGGCTTCCACGTCAGTGGTCCAGCGCTTGAATTCGTATTTCTTAAACAGGCTCAGCAGGTCGTCAGCGGAAGGCTGTTGCACTTCCAGCTGCTCACAGCCCAGCTCCAGTTCCACATCGGTTTTGATTGTTGCCAGCTTATAGGAGAGATAAGCCACCTCTTTGTTCTCTTCCAGCTTCCCGGCCATGGTTTTTGCGCCACGGAAGGAAAGTCCGGCGATTTTGTCTGGTTCCGCGTAGAGCGTGTCCAGACCACCCAGCCCCTGAAGCAGCGCCTGCGCGGTTTTTTCACCGACGCCAGGAACGCCAGGAATGTTATCCGAGGAGTCGCCCATCAACGCGAGGAAGTCGATAATCAGCTCTGGCGGCACGCCATACTTAGTGACTACTTCTTCTGGCCCCAGAATGGTGTTGGTCATGGTGTTGATCAGGGTAATACCTGGCGTCACCAGCTGCGCCATATCTTTATCACCGGTGCTGATCAGCACCGGACGGCCCATTTTTTCAGCTTCACGCGCCAGCGTACCGATGACGTCGTCAGCCTCCACGCCAGAGACGGCCAGCAGCGGCAGGCCCATTGCTTTCACCATGGCGTGCAGCGGCTCAATCTGCGCACGCAGATCGTCAGGCATTGGCGGACGATGGGATTTGTAATGTTCGAACAGTTCATCGCGGAAGGTTTTGCCTTTCGCATCAAAAACGACAGCCGCATGGGTGGGCTGATACTGAAGAATCAGGCTGCGCAGCATGTTCAGCACGCCGTACATCGCGCCGGTAGGTTCCCCTGCGCTATTGGTCAGAGGAGGAAACGCATGGTACGCCCGATACAGGTAAGAAGAGCCGTCGACGAGAATAAGTGGGTTTTCTGGGATCTGAACCATAATGTCCGTGCCTTTAATCAATTTATGCGTAAAGGATGCCACAGAAGGATGAAAACATCAGTTATTCAGGTTCGATACAGGAAAAGATTTTGCGATCGTGAGGATCGCTCGCAAAATTCAAACTGTGGATAAGTTTGTGAATATTTTCACTTCAAATGAAAAACAGATACTAAAAGCAGGCGCGCGTTGAGAATAAATTATTACATATCATAATGTTAACAACTAACACTGCATGAAAATAGCCTGCTGATGGCAATTTAGTCTATGTGGATATAAGTCCTGATTAGCGCACAATATTAGAGAAATCTTCTGCTTCAGGGGAAAAGCCGTCTATTGACGATATGAAAGCGCCATAATTTTGTCACTTTTCTGATAAAATCAGCCCCCAGCGCCGTATAATCGGCCGGTCCATTAAAGCTAACCACCTGAAAAAGCTCATCATGTCGAGATTGCTCGCTGCAATAACATTACCGCTAAGCATCATTTTAACTATTCTGGTGACGATTGCGTGTTCTGTGCCAATCATTATCGCCGGGATCGTTAAACTGCTGCTGCCTGTGCCTGCGGTGTGGCGATCCGTCTCTGCGTTTTGTAATTTCATGATGTATTGCTGGTGTGAAGGGCTAGCGATCCTGCTGTGCCTGAATCCGCATCTGAAGTGGGATGTCGAAGGGCTGGAGAGCCTCAACAAAAAGAACTGGTACCTGCTGATCTGCAATCATCACAGCTGGGCGGACATCGTGGTGTTATGCGTGCTTTTTCGCAAACATATCCCGATGAACAAGTACTTCCTGAAGCAGCAGCTCGCTTGGGTGCCCTTTATCGGGCTGGCCTGCTGGGCGCTTGATATGCCGTTTATGAAACGCTATTCGCGCAGCTATCTGATTCGTCATCCGGAGCGTCGCGGTAAGGATGTGGAGACCACGCGCCGCTCCTGTGAAAAGTTTCGCGCACATCCAACGACCATAGTGAACTTTGTTGAAGGCTCACGGTTTACGGAAGATAAACGCAAACAAACACGCTCCCCTTATCAGAACCTGCTTCCGCCAAAGGCGGCGGGTATTGCGATGGCGCTTAACGTGCTGGGTGCACAGTTCGATAAACTTCTGAACGTTACGCTCTGCTATCCGGAAAATGACAGGACGCCATTTTTCGATATGCTCAGCGGCAAGCTGACTCGCATTGTTGTTCGGGTGGATTTAGTGCCGATCGATGCCGGGCTGCACGGTGACTACGTTAACGATAAGAATTTCAAACGTGGTTTCCAGCAGTGGCTTAATACGCTCTGGAAAGAGAAAGACGAACAGATAGACAGCATTAAATCTTCATACAAAAACGCCGGTCAGTGACCGGCGTTTTCATATCAACGAAATTACTTCTTCTCAACCAGGTATTTCACGGTGTCAGCATACTGCTGTACGAAAATATCCATGCTGCTGGTGTCCATGCCCTGCATGTTCAGCTGATATTTGCCGTTAACAAACATCGCCGGAACGCCCTGAAGCTGCAGATCAGCGGCCGCTTTTTCCTGCTGAGCAACCAGAGATTTCACTACAAAGCTGTTCCACGCGGCGTCGTACTCTTCACCTTTCACACCGGCATCAACGAACACTTTGCGGATATCCGCAGTGGTCTGAACGGTCTGGGTTTTCTGTACGGCTTCGAACATTGGAGCAGTGATTTTATCTTCCACGCCCAGCGCCATCGCAACCGCCCACGCCTGAGTCAGGTCTTTACCCAACGGGCCCAGGAACTCAACGTGGTACTTGGTCATTTTGGTGCCTTCCGGCAGCTTCTTCTTCACGTTGTCAGAAACATGCAGCACCTCTTCGAATTGATAGCAGTGCGGGCAATAGAATGAGAAGAACTCCAGAACCTGTGGCTCGCCAGCAACCGGCTTTTCCAGCGTGATAAACTGTTTACCGTCGGTAAACTGCGCAGCAGAAGCGCTAAATGCCAGAATCATACCTGCCAGCGCCAGCCAAATTTTTTTCATGATTAACTCTCTCCTGGGTGTGTCCAATTAATACATCGGCGTTAATTGCAGAGGGGGTTCCTGAAGAACCTTAACCTGCTGAGTGAATGTAGATATCTGGCTGCGCCAGTAATCTTCTCCGGTAAGCCACGGGAAATTACGAGGAAATGCGGGATCGTCCCAACGCCTGATTAACCATGCGAGATAATAAACAAAACGCATCGCACGTAAAGGCTCAATCAGGGCAATTTCGTCTGAATTAAACGGGCTAAATTCTTCATAGGCTTCAATAATCGTTTCAAGCTGCATGCGCTGCTCGGCTTTGTCGCCATTGAGCAGCATCCACAGATCCTGAACCGCTGGTCCCATGCGCGCATCGTCGAGATCGACAAACAGTGGACCATCGCGCCAGAGAATATTTCCGGCGTGACAATCGCCATGTAGGCACAGAACGGAAATATCATCACGCCAGCAGGTTTTCACCGCAGCAATAAGCTTATCGGTGGCGTTGAGGAAATCATCCTTTAACGCAGCGGGGATCAGCGCAGACGTTTCGAATATCTGACGTGGTTCGGTGAGATATTCATGAATCCCGATCGTTGGTCGGACAGTGAACTCTGTTTTACGTCCCGTCTGATGAATGCGTCCCAGATAGCGAGCAACCCACTCCATCTGATCGATATTATCCGCTTCAAACTGGCGGCCACCCAGACTGGGGAATACGGCGTAGTAAAACCCTTCATGCGTGAGCAGCGTTTGGTTATTGAACTTTATCGGCGCGGCAACGGGAACGTCATCAACCAGCAGATCGTGAGCAAACTGGTGCTCCTCCTGAATTTGCTGTGCAGACCAACGTTCAGGGCGATAGAACTTTACGACGAAGCGCTGACGATCCTCGTCCTGAAATTGATAGACGCGGTTTTCGTAGCTGTTTAACGGAGTTAGCCCAGAATCCACACGAATACCCTGTTCAAACAGGGCATCCATAATGGTATCCGGGTGTAGTGTCTGGAAAGTAAAAGCCTGGTCGTTCATCCGATCATCCGGAAATTATACGAATGATTCAGGATATCATCTTGTAGCGATTTCGGTGGCTCCGCTTACAAGCTTTTACTCTTTAATTACGCCTCGGGCGCGCAGCAATGCAGTTTTAAAATCTTCCTCATAATCCTTCTGAATACCAGGAATAACAGCATCTTTGGCTGAGTCGCGCATTTTGAGGTGGTAGATCAGGATGTCGTCAGAAAGGTCTGCCAGATCGCCGTCAAAACCTGACTCTTTTGCCAGTTTCTGTAAGAATTGCATCAGATTCAGCTCTGGCTCTTTTTGCCAGGCTGGCTGGAGGAGTTCAATGACTTCATTCAGACGTTTACATTTCATGGTGGTGCTCCTTTCATTTAGAGTGACACGTTAGCAGGGTCAATCCCACAATAAAAGAGGCGATATTCGTGAATCTTAGCCTGGAAATCACTGGGGTCGTTCTGGCAGGCGGCAGAGCTACGCGGATGGGCGGGGAAGATAAGGGACTGCAGCTCCTGAAAGGCAAGCCCTTATGGCAGCATGTCGCTGATACGCTTGTCGATCAGGTATCGGCAATGGCGCTGAACGCAAATCGCCATATCGATATTTACCAGCGCAGCGGGTTTCCCGTTTATCAGGATAATCTCGCAGATTTTCCGGGGCCGCTGGCCGGCATGCTTTCGGTGATGCAGCAGACGCAGGGAGAGTGGTTTCTCTTTTGTTCGTGTGATACTCCATATATACCCACCTGCCTGGTGGAAAGGATGGTGCAACAGCGAGGTGATTCACCCGTGGTCTGGGTGCATGACGGCGAGCGCGACCACCCAACTATCGCGCTCATTAACCGATCCTTGATTCCTGCTATAAGCGACTATCTGGCCTCCGGAGAGCGAAGAGTGATGGTGTTTATGCGTAAGGTCGGCGGACATGCTGTTGATTTTAGCGACATGAAAACATCGTTCGTGAATGTGAACACAATAGAAGATTTACAGGCCATGCAGGAGAAGAGATGAACTCTGTTTTAGCCATTTCAGCCTGGAGTGGGACAGGAAAAACCACGTTGCTGAAAAAACTGATTCCCGCGCTGTGCGCCCGCGGTATTCGTCCTGGCTTGATTAAACATACTCACCATAATATGGATGTCGATAAGCCGGGCAAAGATAGCTATGAGCTGCGCAAAGCGGGTGCCGCGCAGACAATGGTAGCAAGCAACCAGCGTTGGGCATTGATGACAGAAACGCCGGATGAGGCACCGCTGGATCTCGCGTATCTGGTAAGTCGGATGGATCACTCCATGCTGGATCTGGTGCTGGTTGAGGGATTTAAGCATGAGGCCGTGCCTAAGATCCTGCTGTTCAGAAGTGATGCCGGGCATGACATCAGCGAGTTAACGCTGGATGAGCATGTGATTGCGGTGGCCAGCGATGTTGCTCTCGATATTGAGGTTCCGGTGCTGGATTTAAATGATGAGGATGGGATTGCTGAGTTTATTGTGAAGTGGTGTGCGGTCTGACTTGCCGGGTGGCGGCTTCGCCTTACCCGGCCTACATTTTTCGGTACATAAACGCAAAAAGGCCATCCTTTCGGATGGCCTCTTCACTTGTTTGATGCCTGGCAGTTCCC